>CAIWSB010000089.1 GCA_903915225.1 uncultured Candidatus Woesearchaeota archaeon | reverse complement strand
GTGGAGGGTTTGCCTTCAGCTTTTGCAACAGGTATGCTATAAACCTAAAAACCCTTAAACTTTATAGAAAAGTGTTTCTTAATTTTTTAAGAGGAAAAATAAGGAACATATGGGACATCAGCAGAAGTAGCAAGAATCCCATTTCCTCTGGTTCTTTATATGTTTATTCAGTTGTAGAGCTTAAAAAAACTCTTTGTGGGATTGGCTTTAAAAATCCAAGATTACAATCCACCCGAAGGATTTTTATAGCGGTCATGAGCTGCATCAAATGAGGTTGTTGATGAAAACCTATTTAAACTGGGTTTTCTTTATGCCCCTAGGGGGACATGAAGCATTGGGTTTTACCAAATAAAGAGGGGTACGTAACTCTAGAGTTCACAAACCATTGTAATCTTGATTGCGTAATGTGCGACACTGGAAAAACCCCTGTAAACCAGAGGCACCATCTTGATTTCTCATTGTTCAGGAAGATAATCGATGAACTTGCAAATTCAAAGTTTGAGGCAGGCACCCTTGTTCCGTTTTGGCTTGGGGAACCTCTGATGAATCCTTCCTTTGTGGAGATGGTTGAATATGCCACAAAAAAATTGGCGAATAAAGAAATACGAATTGAAATTCACACCAACGCGACTTTTTTAACTCCCCTTGTGACTCAAAAAATTTTCAGCTTAGACTCCAACATTATGAAACGAATCGTGCTTTCTCTTGATGCAGCCACAGCAGAAACCTATAACAAGATTCGGCGGAATGGTAACTTTGAGAAAGTTTTGCAGAACATCAAGGGTTTCATTGAGGCAAGAAGTAAATACTCAAGGCAAGAGCCCTTGTTGGTATTCCAATTTATCGTCATGTCTCACAACCTGAAAGAGAAAGACCCGTTCATCAAATACTGGAGCAATTATCTTATTAGATTTGGCATAACCCCCACACTTGTTTTTTCAGAAAAAGATTACCCGGGAGACAACGATTGCTTATTTATCAGACATCTGGACACCTCAAACCTTTTCTCAGCAGATGCCCGGGTAGTCTTCTCTCTTGCTTCTGAAAAAGAAACTTCTGAAAATAAATCAGAGTATTTCAACTTAATCATTCCTTTTTTCAGGTTGAAAAAGGGTTCAACAGAGAGAATATATTCAAAGCTTCAAACAATGCCCGATGCACTCGCCAATCGGTGCAAGAACTTTCTTGATTTGAACACGCCGAATGCTGTGTTTTCAAAACACTTCCTTGCGGAATTTGTGGATGAAAATACCAGACTTAATTTGGGATTTAGTTCAGCCCAAAACTTGGATAATCTCCTTGACATATTCTATACCCTAAAACAGGTTGATCCGCTGGTCAAGAATATACTTATTTTTGATGGTCCAATAGAACAGGCGCTGAGGTCCATCGAAATAGACGAAATTATTGCATTAGACACTCTTTGGGATAAGCTTAACCTATTCTTGAGCGATTCTGTTCCTTCACTGCATACTCCATCCCCTTTTCCTATCTTACTTTTAATGCCTAGGATACACTTTAGAGGAAACCACGAATTATTGGGTAAAGTTCTCCAGGATTGCGGGAAGCTCGCTTCCATTCTTTCTTTGAAAGGGAGGATTAAATTCCTCGATTTGAATATTTTGAAAATGAGAGTTGAAAAACTTGTAACTCTCATTAAAGATGAAGGAATCAAAACGGTGATTATTTGTGATAAATATCCTGGATCAAATGCTGTGGAGCTAGGACGCAAGTTGGGAGTCAAAGTTTTTTATTGGGATGAAAGATTTGAGAAAAACTTCTTCTTGAACCTAGACTTTGGGCTAGATAGAAATCTTTTCAAATCAAACATCAGGACACCAATAGTTGTGGTTTCACCCCCTATATTCAATTTGAAACAGCACCCCATAAAAATGCTTTTACACGAATCTGATCTTATTGAGAGTTTCTCGTTAAGGGACAATGAAGAGAATACGGATGGGGTTTACGATCCGCATTATTTCAATAGCAATCTTTCTCCGGAGAAAGAGTTATTTGACCTTATAGAATCGAAGCAAATTCCATTAGCGGTCCTTGTTAATTACTCTAATATGGACTCAGATACGTTTGGCTTAGCAAAACGGCTTAAGAATAGTTTTCCTCATCTTAAGATTGTATTAGAAGAACTAAATGAAAAAAGAGTAAAAACAAGTTCTTACAAAAGCGAAATAGATTTGGTCCTCCATAATATTCTGTGGAAAAAGTTCCCCCGTGTACTTGTGTTTCAGGACATTAGAAATTTTTCATTTGTATGGCACCAAAACCCAGAATTTAGGAAGAGATATGATTTCAAGGAATTTGTAGCAAACGGAAAAAGATGCTATGTTTTGGAAGGCAAAGCGAAATCTAAGAGAGCAGAACCCTCTTTTATTTCTCAAATAATTTTGCATACCCTTGAGACTACAATTCTTAACAATCCAAAGCCGATAGTGAGTGTAATCCCCAAAATTTTTGATAAGAATGTTTCTGTTAATGAGATATCACTTGCGAGGAAACTCCAGGAACAGTTGAGTTGCCAATCTCTTGATTTTAATGTCACTTCACTTGAATCTGCGATTAAGGCAATAAAAAAAGCTGGATCTGTGATTGTTAATAATTTCTCATTCAAAAACGATGCTTTTGGGGTTGTTGATGAGATTAAATCTTTAAATCATGATACAAAAATCTTTCTGATAGAGTATGAATTAAAGAGGCTTAAGGTAGATTTGTTAAATGCTGAGCTTGATTTTGTGGTATCAGTCAACAGTTCATTGGGTTTCTTCAAGGAATTCCCCAATTTGAAGACTATAATTACCCCTGGAACTGGCTTTATTTTTGGAGGAAACTTCATAGTTAACCACACAAAAAGCATGAGAAAGATATCTTCATCAGAGCGGAGAATTGTGATGGAGATCTCTCCTTTTGGGTTCAAACCTGCATCTTCTTGCTCCCTAATTGTCCCGAAGTTCTATAAGACCTACCCCTCCGGGGTTTATGACTTGGCTCTGAATTATTATTCAGCTGTGAAAAAGTTTTCCTTCCAGGATGGAAACATCTTACCTATTGTGCCCAATCATGAAACAAATATTGGGATCTGGCTTGAGGGTCAAAAGTGCAATCTTATTGAGGTTTTCGCCAATGCTAAAAACACAAGCCCCTGGGTTAGGAATTATGTTGTATACCATGGCAAAAACCAAACTGAAGCAGAGAGATTACTGCTAAACCCCAATGTGGATGGGCTAATTTATTCCTCGGATGCCACACCCTCTCTTCTAAAATCACTCTTGGATGGGAGAGCTGGTCTCGATAATCTCAGCTTCAAGTACGGAGGTAATATAATCAACCCTAATTTGAAACCCACCGAACTTCCTAAGATAAATATGCAATTAGTCTATGGCGATATAACCCTCTCTTCAAGTGTAGACCATGGGAAATCCTCTTCATCCCTAAGAAATCTGTTTAAGTCCGAGTCAGCATCCCTCATTATCCCCAAGTTCTATAGGGCTTACCCCTCGGGTGTGTATGACCTAGCCCGGAGCTATTATTCAGCTGTGAAAAAGTTTTCCTTCCAAGATGGAAACATATTCCCCATTGTACCCAACTTCGAAGCAAATGTTGGGATCTGGTTTGAGGGTCAAAAGTGCAACCTAATGGAGGTTTTCGCCAATGCTAAAAACACAAGCCCCGGGGTTAGGAATTATGTTGTATACCATGGCAAAAACCAAACTGAAGCAGAGAGATTGCTGCTAAACCCCAATGTAGACGGGCTAATCCAATCCTCGGATGCCACACCCTCTCTTCTAAAATCACTCTTGGATGGGAGGGCTGGTCTCGATAATCTCAGCTTCAAGTACGGAGGTAATATAATCAATCCTAATTTGAAACCCAACAAACTTCCTAAGATAAATATGCAATTAATCTATGGCGATATAACCCTCTCTTCAAGTGTAGACCATGGGAAATCCTCTTCATCCCTAAGAAATCTGTTTAAGTCCGAGTCAGCATCCCTCATTATCCCAAAGTTCTATGTGAAATACCCTCAATCTATTCCCCAGTTCTATATGAAATATCCTCAATCCGTTGAGGTTTATCCATTGGCAAATAGACTATTACTCCCTGGTGCATCTCTGTTAGATTTGAATTTTGAGAAGTCCAGATTAAACGAGGATTTAAATGTTGGAATCTGGCTTGAGGATTTCAACTGCAACCTCCTTGAGGTATTTGAAGATGTAAAAAAGAGACACAAAGAAGCAAAGAATATTGTGGTATATCACGGAACCAACACTGTAAAAGCGAAGAGAATTTTTATTAATCCTTATGTTGATGCCATAGTGTTTTCATCCCATGTTAATTCTAAATTTATTAATTCCCTGATGAAAGGTGAAGCTAACCTAAAGGATATTGTTTTCAAGTACGGAGGAAACCTGATAAACGTAGAACAATTCAAGCAAAAAGAAGACACTAAAGCCCCAATACCTTCAACTCCCGATATGCATTTGGCTTTAATTGATCCGCTCAAATGGCACTCTGCCTCCTGGAACAGATTTGGGCCAGCGATTTGGCGGGGGGATGAACAATACAGCCAAGGGCTTGCCTTAGCCTTTGGTGATGATTATGGGTTTTTTGAATACCATTTCGACTCTTCGGTCACTGGCCCCTGCAGCATTGATATTTTTGCTAAGGTTTGCTCACATTCCCATAAGGAAGGCAAGGACCCCAAAAATTCCTCAGATGTGGCTCTCATAATTAACAACAAAGAGATTGAAACAAAGTTGTTGCCATTTGAACCAAACCGCTCCACTTTTGTGACCCATTGGCACGCAAAAGGTGTTAAACTGAAAGGAAAAAGCAATTCCCTTGTCTTCAAAATTAAAGGAACCGCCAAGCACAAAAAGGGAATTTCCCTATTTGGGGAAAGCCTGACAAAAGAGCACAAGCCTCTTGAGCTACCAATACTCCTATTTTTCAGAAAATGAACAGAAGACCCTGCGCAGGACCTTGGAAGACTCCGGCAATAGACTCAGTAGGAAATCTCACCGTGTGTTGCCATGACAAGCATCTGAGCTATAAGCTTGGGAACCTCAAAGGTCAAGAATTCGATGAGATCTGGTATGGCCTCAAGGCAGATGAACTAAGGCTAAGACACGTAATGGGAGAGTTCTCTAAGCTTGGGGATCCAAAAGCACCATACATCAACTGCGCCAATTGTCCTGGGTTCAGCTCCCCAAAAATCAGCGATGCTGAAGTCATTTCCTACTTGAAGCAGATTGATCGCCAAGAGTTGGTTGACAATTACCTTGACAGGGTTTGCACAGGTTGGAATAAAATTGAATCCCTGTTAATTGAGGTTACGTCAAAGTGCAATTTGAAGTGCGTGATGTGCAAACGCACTTTGAATCCCCAGAAAGAGGGCTACATGAGTCCGGAAATGTGGGAACAAATCATGTTGGATCTGCTTAATTCCAAGCTTAGGGTAAAAGCAATTACCCCCTTTTGGTATGGAGAACCTTTGCTGCACCCCAAGCTGCTGGACATGCTCAAATTCGCGTTCAAACTCAACTTTAATCCTGAGTATGACAAGAGATTCAATAAGATTCAATCCACCAAAGATAAAACCCTGTTTAGGGATTTTCTTGAAACTTACCCCTTCAATAATAGGATATTTGAGTATATGGAGCTCCACACAAATGGAATCCTTATGACCAAGGAGATGCGTGAATATCTCTTTTCAGAAGAGGCTGCCCGGTCACTTGGATACCTTGTGTTTTCACTTGATGCATTGACAAAGCCAACATATGACAAAATCCGTTGTGGGGGAGACTTTGACAGGGTTGTTGAAAATCTTAAGGAGTGCTTGAAGCTGAAAGCGGAACTGATTAAGAACCCGCTTAACAAAATGCGTAAAACAGTAAGGCCAGTGATAGTCATCCAATTCATTGTTATGCCTGAGAACGCCCACGAAGCTGAGGGCTTTGTGGATTACTGGAAGCGTGAGCTTGAAACACTCAACCTCCCATTCCAGATAAATGCAGGCTACGAGCCACCGTTTCTGAAAGACACAATCTTTCTAAGGGTTATGGGTGATTTGGAGCCTTCGCAGCAGCCAGATTCATGGCGCTTGCATGAAAAAATTATTCGTGCTTCAAAACACTTTAATACTCCTGCTGAATCACCCGCAAAGGAACAAAAAGAGTACATAAGAAGGCCTTGCGCAGGGCTTTGGAAAACTCCTGTTATCAGATGGGATGGAGAAGTGGGGGTATGCTGCTACGATTACAATATGAACCTCTCTTTTGGAAATGTATCTGAGCTCAAGCTCAGCTGGCTCTGGAACCTGGATACAATGGTTAATCGCCGTTTGAACCACATCCGAGGCGATTTTGCAGGTATGCAGACCTGTGCTGGCTGCCCTAACCTTGATTCACCACAAATGACAGATTCTGAAATTGTGGAGTATCTCCAAAACACAGGTCAGATGCATGAGATTGCGCCTTTCCTGAGGAGAATGAAAAACTATAAGATGCTGAGGGATTTTGTATAAACAATGTGGGATAAAGGCTTTCGCGGACGCTATGTTCTGATAGAGCCTACTGACTACTGCAACTGCGATTGCATAATGTGCACCAGGGCCCTGCTCGGAATTGAGAACCCGCACAAGGTGCCAAAAGGATTTATGGACTTGGAGGTTTTTAAGCGGGCAATAGATGGTTTGGAGTTCGGAGCTGAGCCGTTGGCACTCAAGCTCTTCTGGGTGGGGGAAAGCATGCTGCATCCAGACTTCAGGGAGATGCTTGCTTATGCCTCAGAAAAAATCAAGGGTAAGAACGCGTATATTGACCTTCACACAAATGCCACCTTGCTCACCAAGCCAATGATCGAATTTATGCTGAGCCTGGGTGAGACTTTGCCCCGGATTACTTTCTCTCTTGACGCAATGAACCCAGAAACCCACAAGGCAATCCGCCGTGGCGGTGACTTTGATAATGCTAAACAGATGATAATGTATTTCGTAAAGGAGCGTGAACGCCAGCATCTTAAGTTCCCTCGGTTCATCTTCCAGTTCATAATTATGGAAGAAAATTCAGCAGAGTGCAGGGAGTTTGTGGAGTTTTGGAGCAGTTTCCTAAAGGACGAGGTAAAGTTGAACCTTGCAGATGCCTGGCCCCTGCTCTCCAATGAACGGCGAGTTGAGCTTCTCAAACAGAACTGGGTTTATGAGAAATTCATGGAGTTGGAAAATGGAGCTTAAGCTCTTCAACGAATGCAATAATAAATGCAATCTGTGCAATGAGTTGCGCAGGAAACCAGCTGCAGCAATAAAATATGGTGATGCATTGAAGCTAATGAAGGAGGTAAGGCTACACACAAATGAGCTCACACTGGCTGGTGGAGAACCTTTACTTCACCCTGAATCAACGCAACTGATTGAGGCTGCAGCACACCTTAGGTTTAAAACAACAATAAGAACTAATGGCCGGCTTTTTGCCAAAAACCACCTTGCAGATGCACTAGCTGTCAATGGTGTGAAAGCTCTTGTTGCTTTCATGGATTACCGTGAGCTTGAGCATGATGCTGCAACCGGCGTTCAGGGGAGTTTTCGTGAGGCAATTGCGGGTTTGGTGAATATGCGCTTGGCGGGCCTTCAACGCACCCTGGATTACACTATAACTAGTGATAATTCGGATTGCCTCCTTTCAGCAGTGGAATTTTTTAAGGGGTTTGGAGTTCATGAATTCAGGTTTGAGTTACTTTGTGACCTTGCTGAGGCTTTCCCTCAAATAAAAGAAGTATGGGATTATGGAAAAAAACATAACCTCCAGATTGATTTCGCCAATTACCAGCGCGAGCTGTCAATCCTGCTCAATAATATGTTCACTGGGCCGATTGTAACTCAATTTGAGATTACAAACACATGCAACCACCAGTGCGTGTTCTGCTACCATCATTCCCCACATCTCCTCAAAGAAGAGGATAATTATTTCAAAACCCATAAATATGACAAGGAGCTTGTCAAAAGGCCTGCATCCTGGCACAGCCAGCGAATTGATTTCACTCTCTTGAAGAGTTATGTTGAGGAGGCTGCAAAAACCGGCTGTCGTTACATACAGCTTGGTGGTGGAGGCGAGCCAACAACACACCCAGATCTCATGGCAATGCTGCGTCTCATTAAGAGACTCGGGCTCCAGGTTCAGGTTTTCACAAACCTAACCCGGCCTAGCCCTGAAGAAATTCGTGAAATTGTTCGCCTCGGAGCAGACGTGCTAGAGCTAAATGTTTCGGGAGTAACAGCAGAAACCTATGCAAAGATTCATTCAGTTCCTAAAACCGAGTTTGCTCGGGTTGTCAACAATCTGAAGCACATAAAACAACTAAAGGCAAAACTTGGTGTTGCCAAGCCAGAGATTAGGATAATGAACCCCATCTGCTCAATCAACTATAATGAGATACCTAAAATGGTTGATTTTGCTAGGGAGAACGGAGCCTCTGCTGTTTACCTTGGGCATCTCCAGACAACCCCGCTTACAGATTATTTGCTCCTCAAGCCAAAGCAGATTAGGGAAGTCAACAAATTTGTAGTGGAAGCTCAGGAAGCTGCTGAAAGATACAGCCTGGCCAACAATTTCTACCATTATCTGGATGTGCTCAACCATCAAGAGACGTTATCGGGTAGCCATACAAAGCGAATTTTCAATAAAGTCGGCTGCTTGGTGCCTTTCTTTGAAACTCAAGTTCATCTTGATGGGCAGATTGCGCCATGCTGCCTTCATCCAACTATCTTCCACATTAAAGGCAGAGGCTTTACAGAGATGTGGAATTCCCAAGAGTACAAAGCTTATAGGGAAAAAGTGCTGGGGCTCTACAATAAACCAAATAAGCCACTCTTGTGTCGCGGGTGCAGAATGTGCGTTTATCAGGAGGACATCCAGCGATTCTACAACGGACTAGGCGAGCTCACGGGGTGGCTGGGAAAATGAGCATTGAGGAACCCAACAAGGCGCAGATGGAACTTCTTGCATCCATCTCATTCCCAGATGAGGAATGGACCAGAGACATTATTTGGCTGAAAAGGCTGGATGCTGTCTCGCATGAAAGAAAGCAGAGGGAGGCAAATGAGCTGTTCAACAAAGCTATTAGTGAGAATAATCTCTTCTCAAAGAAAGAAAAGCATTTTAGGCTTATATCCTATGATGACAATGTCTGGGATTCGCAGCGGCTGAACAAGAAAAAGGTGAATCCCGATGAGTAACCGTAGGCCTTGCTCTGGTCCCTTTAAAACCCCCACAATAATGTGGGATGGCAGTGTCACAATCTGCTGTTTTGATGGCATGATGAACCTCTCCCTGGGGAACCTGAAAGATAAGCCATTCAGGGAGATATGGTACGGGGACGAAGCAAATGAGATAAGGCTGTGCCACATCCGGGGTGAGTTTGACAAAGTCCGCACGAAAGTTGATTTTCCTAAATGTCTCCACTGCAAAGGCTATGACACACCTCAAATCAGCGACGAAGAGATATTGGATTTCTTGAGAGAGATTGGCAAAGAGGATGAGATAGAACCTTACCTGAAGCGAGTTGGCGCAGTGAATAAAAAAGAGAAATAACCTCTTTGCAGCAGCAATGGCGCCGCAGGGGCCGAGGATAGTTGTACCAAGCGGTGACTAATATGGAGCCAGCGGGCACGGTGAGCTAACCCCTAAAGGGGGCCCCGCTCACGGCTGCCATTATTGCTGCTGCTTAAGGAGAATATTACTCTTCGCTTGACTTTCACCATAGAAAAAATTAAATAATCCAAAAAGTGTCAACTTTCTTGGGTGGTTAAAATTCAGGCTACTTTGCTTGTTGGGGATAGGTGCAACAATGAATGCGCTTTATGCAGATTCATGGACAAGAAATGTCCACATAGAGGCATCCCTGACATTGAGCAGGAGCTCCAGAAGCTGAGGAAAGAAGTCTACTCTGAGGTAATTCTAGTAGGGGGAGAAGTGCTTCTCCGCGAGGACATTTTTGATATTATCAAACTGGTCAAGGCATATGGCTTTAAACCCTGGATTGAGAGCAACGGCCGCGTACTGGCTTATGAACCTCTTGTTGAGCAGCTAAAACGCTCTGGAATTATTGGATTCTATATAGACATTTATTCCCACGAGGCTAAGATTCACAACTTTGCCACTGGCTCAAAGGACGCCTTTAGGGAGGCTCTAATTGGCCTCAAAAATGTTATCGCTACAGGGTTTGACTTAATAGTGAAGGTCCCATTAATAATCGAAAACCTTAAGGCACTCGACAAGACAGTTGAGTTTCTTGGAGATTTAGGAGCAAAAAAAATCCAGATATTCTACCCAGAATCGCTCCCAGAAGAGTATGCTGTGCTCGAGCGTTATGTGCCAAAAATACCCGATGCAGTACCACACCTAAGCAAGGCACTCGCTAAGATGGCAGAGCTAGAGATCTTGCTTGTACCCCGCTTCACACCATTCTCAATGAAGTTCTACAACAGCAGTTGGGTGAAGCGTGGTAGGAAAACAGGCAAGAAAGAGGGGCATGAGCTGCTGTTTGACAACCGGAAAAACATCAATAAAAAACCGGCCATGAGTGTAATAATACCAACATTCAACCGCTCAAAAATACTTGAAAACACCCTAACCTCGCTTTTCAACCAAACCCTGCCAACAGAGCAATTCGAAGTAATTGTTGTGGATGATGGCAGCACAGATGACACTTCTGAAATGATAACGCGTCTGAATCCGCCATTCCGCCTGCGATATTTCCTCCAGGATGATCTGGGCTATGGCCCCGGACGAGCCAGAAACATCGGTACGCTATACGCAAATGGGGAAATAATGCTATATCTGGATTCGGATGTGATTTGTGATCCAAAGAACCTAGAAGAACACATGAGAAGCCATGCGTTCTACAAAAAGAAATACAACCATGATGCAGTTGTCATTGGCAAGCGCCTGGATATGCACACAAACACAGAAATCCAAGCAACCCTTAACCCAGAGATAATACTCAACGACTTTGACCAGATAAAGCGCATACCCAGCAGGGTTGACATGCGCGAGGATTTCTTCAAGTGGTGCGAGGACCGCCCATCAAATTTCCATGCACCGTGGCACATGATTTACACCAACAACCTTTCAGTTAGGCGCAAACATATGTTGGGAGCAGGACTCATTGACGAGAGCTTTGTCTTCTGGAGCATCGAGGACCAGGAACTTGGCTATAGGTTACAATGGCTGAGATTTGTGCTAAACCCACAGGCAAAGGGTTATCACCAGCACCATCCTGTTGTATATTCGTCAAAGGATGGCATGGACAAGGCTCTGAAATATAACGCCAGGATATTCTATAAAAAGTTTGTTGATCCTTCTTTATATGAGGTTTACAAACCCTGGATACATCAAAAGAAATGTACAATCCAGGTGAATGATGCCACAATTAATGACAGCGTTTTCTTTAAGTATCTGGGAAAGAAGCCAGGCAAGGAGCGCTCTCTTGAGGAAGTTAAGCAACAGCTCGAGTTGTTTACAGGTGAAGGTGACAAATTGGTGACCTTTGTGGGTGGAAATCCTCTCCTGCACCCAGATATCAAGGAGATGATAAAATCAGCAAAAGGCTTCAGGCATATAGGGATTGACACAGAAGCAGAATCCCTGACTAACCTCAAGGACTGCATTGACCTAGTGAAACTTGGAGTGGACCGCTTTACAATTAACCTCAGTGGGGCAAATCCAGGACATCATGATATCCTGATGAACAAGAAAGGCTCGTTTGATGCGGCCCTAAAGGCAATCCAGAACTTAATATTATTGAACCAGGGACTTAAGGTCCGGCTACTAATCTCTAGGCTCAATTTCGCCAGTTTGGAGGAAACAGTTGCATTGCTGCATCAATTTGGGGTTAAGCGTATTGAGCTGAACCTTCCACTAAGCCAGGACCCAAACAAATACATGTTTGATGAGACAAGCCTACCGCTCTCAGGCACTTTATACTACTATGCCCTGGGAAGTTTGAAGCTTGCCAAGAAACTTAAGATAAAAGTTACCACAGTGAATATTTTTTCCGAGTTCCTGGCCCTGAATATGAATGTATTCCTAAGAATGTACGATCTCTTTGGAAAGCCTTATGCGGTGAGCAGGAATGACCTAAGATGAACATATTGTTTTATGCAGTCAACGGGGTTTCACTGGGGCACATCAACCGCCTGGTGTGCATTGCTCGTGCGTTGAGAAGGCAGTGGCCTGCTGCACGCCTCCTGTTTGTCACAAACTCTGATTTTGTGGATTTCTTCTACAGGTACAAACTCCACTTTGTTAAGATTCCAAAAGATTTTGACTCAACCTTGGCACCAGAGGATTTTGATTTTGCAGTGCCCAAGCCATCAAACCTGAAAATCCTTGAAGGCATATGTTCCGGCTTTAATCCCGATTTGATTTTCTTCGATACTATCTGCCCAGAAGAGTTTCTCATTGACTGCAAAATGCGAGGAGTACGGGCGTTCATGATTCTAGATGGCTATAAGACAGACTTGGTTGAAACCTTGCTTCCAAAGTTTGATACTGTTTTCATAGGTTCAGAACCAGATTCTTCTTGTTCCAATACAAAGGTAAACTTTGTTGGGACCATAATTAGGGAGGAGCAATGGGATTCATCAGTCAGGAAAAAATATGGAATAACCAAGGAAAAGTTGAATTTGCTCATCACCTGCGGGAGTGGTGGTTATGAACCAGAAACGAAGTCACTGCTTTCCGAATCCATAAAAGCATGCAAGCAGCTTCAACAGCAGATGAATCTTAACATCATTGCAGTCTCTGGACCATTGTTCCGCGGCCATAAGGAGTTCATTGGCATGGATGGCGTTAAGTTTACCAGATACGAGCCAAAACTCATATCACTTATGCAATCTGTTGATTTGGTGATTTCTCATGCTGGCCGGAACACGAGTAATGAGCTGCTGCACTACAAGGTGCCATCAATACTGCTTCCCGTTTATAGGGAAGGTGACGATCAGAAAAAACGTGTGCGAACCCTTGGTGAAGCAGGGCTTTGCTTAGGAATAGAGGATTGGAATCACGAAAAAATTCGGATGGGAATACTCTCATTGGTTTCTAATAACCGTGAAGGCTTGAGAAAAATTTCCGAATCACTGATTAAGCTCAAGATGAGGAATGGTGCAGTTGAAATTGGGAAATTAATTGGCCCTGCATCAGCATTGCCCAAAATAGCCCTTGAAGGAAAAAACCTTACTGCTGCTATCGCAGAGGTAAAAATGCAGGAGTATCTGGGGCGTATATTCATAGACAAAGGCAGCTTTGGCTGGCAGGACCTTCAGCTGCTCCTTGAATGGCTTAAAGTTGCTGGATCAACTGAAATTTTCCTTTCTGTTGATAAGCCAATACCTGGGGCAATGCTTCCTTGCCTTGAAAAATATCCTATTGTCTATCTTTTCAACCTAGACTCAAGGCAAACCCTTGAGCAATTATTGCCTGCATTGAGGCTGCTAAAATCCAGGCACCTGCCTTTGCTTTTCAGGGTTTTGGCTAAAAGTCCAGACGAGGCAAAATTGACAGTAAATGAATTAATCGGGCTCAAAGCATACACAATCCAGTTGATGGGCACTGGTTCGCAATTACTCCAATTAGCGAATCAACGTTTGCTGCCGGAGAATTCATTGTTTGATATTACGTTGGGCACTGAGCAGAACTTTCCTTCAAAAGAATACCTTAAAGCCAAAGAGTTGGCAGAGGTTGTGAATGAACACAAGGCACGGGTTAAACAAAAAGAAGGCTTGCTCATTAGTAAGAACATCCAGCTGGGATTTGGGCATATTCAGGATGAGATTCTCGGACTATTTATGCCTAATAACAGCATGGAGATTGAAAATCTTGAGGCTAAAAAGCAGCTCCTGCTCAAATCTAAAGGCATTATTGATGAGCTTCAAAAATTGGACAAACAAATAGAAAAGCTCAATGTACGTTTAAACGCCCATTTCAACAAGGTTCTAAAACCGTTAACCTTAGAGCAGAACAGGCTCTATTATGAGCAACACCTCTTGTTTGAGTCAAAAGGACTAGTTGAAGAACGGAGCAAACATATTGCCCTGGCAAAAGAACTCGAAAGAAAAAGGGAACTCGTTTGGACCTGTCAGAAAAAACTACAGGAAAAAGCGGAGCAGCTAATTAAAGAGCGTGAACTTAGGCTAAAAGGCAATAAAACCCACTCAAAAATAATTGCCTTGCAGGAATCATTGAGAGAGGCAACTCAGAGGAAGAATGGGTTTTGGGAAGAATACATAAATATTGAGGCAGAGCTTAATGAAAAGAGGAGTGAGTTTGGAAAGAAAAAAGCTAAATTGGGCCAATTTGTGCTCATTGAAAAGGTTAAGGCGCAAATGTCGCAGGTTGACACCAAATTCAACAATCTAATCAAAACTCGTTTTGAGTCTGTGAGAATTGCCATTTCACTGTTGGAATCCAAAAGCGTGTTGACTGAAGCAGAAAAATCCAATTTGGAAAAGCTAAAAGCTGAAAGGGATGAAATATGGACAAGAGAATTGGCCCCACTAGAACGGGATAAGGACAAGTTGCTTTTTGAGATTAGAAAGCTGGAAGCAAACCCAAGCTACGCCAAAAAACAAACTGAGTTTGTTCAGATAGTTAGCGACCTAGATACTAAAAGGCTGGCAAAAGGGAAACAGTTGGATGAAATTAAAATAATAGTTGAGCGAATGGAATCTGAGTTAAAACAAATTGAGAATTCTGTGGCATACATTAAATTTAAATCAAAATTAGACAAGCCTATTTCTACAACTAACAAAGAAATGGAAAAGCTCTCTTCCGAAATCACCACCCTTTGGACGCAATCTAAAGAGATTGAGTCAAAATGGGTATCCAAGCTCGAGGCATGCGGAATTGCTGGCAAGCTAAAGAAAATTAATGATAGAATTTTGGACCTCGAGAAAATTATTGAGAAAAAAAGAAATGCTCGTGATGAGTCTTATATGGCATTCCTCAACCAGAAGAGAGATGCACTCCTTGTTTCTTCAGGTGCGTACAATGAGCTTGTAAAAATCAAGTGCAAGCTCAGCGATGCATACGCCAGCCAAAGTGAACAGATCTCACGTATTAGGGAGTTGAAGAACAAACTCAACGCACTGCTAATCCAGGCTGAAGTATTCAGGGAATTCTACGACATCGAGGCCCGAATTGCCGAGCTGGAAAAGGAGATGAGCCGCATCAAGGCCTACTGAAGTCCGAAATATGCCCCAATCACCGTCTGAGCTATCTGGGATATCAATGCATACATTACAAAAGAGGCAATCAGGTAGATTGGAATTAGCCTAATCCCTGCCCTTATGCTGCCTCTGCGTATTATTGAGATGATCATTGAAGCGAATACAGAGATTGTGCCAATGGCATATATTGAAAACTTCTTGAATAATGAGGGGTCAATGCTCACTGCGCCAAAGCTGAGCGGAAAATTGCTTGAGGCTACCATCGTCCCTGTGCTGGCAACAGAGAAAAGCCCGAGGATCCTCAGGAACTGGTTGGACAAAGTGAACAAGGCCGGCGTGACAACCACAACTACGAAAGAAATAAAGATTACATATGTTAGATTGGTTGCCCCCATCTCCTTCTTCAACCGCTTGGTTTCAATGATGTTTCGGATAACCTTATCAATTATGTCAGAGAGCTTGCCTCCGCCTGAGATACTCTGCACTATGAGGTTGAATGAGCGTGTGAGCATTGGCGAATTGTATTTCATCATAAAGTCAGTGAGGGCATCTGGCACATCCTCACCAGTCATTACCTTCTTTGCAGTCAGCTTAATCTCATTTGAAAGAACCCCGAACTCCGGACGAACAGCATCCCAGAGTGCCTCCTCAAGTGTTAAGCCCCCCTTAAGGTTTTCTGAGACTAGGTGGAGAAAATCCTCAAGCACATCCTCCATCTTCTGGGTGCGCATGTAGATTTTTTGCTCCATGTAAATATAATAGATTAGGCCTATAAAGAAGACAACAAAGAGCTGGATGCCTGCCCAGGAAAGGAAAGACAAGACCAGTACCTTAAACAGTGGCATATATCTCATCTGGGGATTTACTAGTGTGATGAAAATTCCTCCAGTAATGAGAAGGCTGAGGTAGAAGAATACCCCATAGAGTTTGTAAGGGACCTCTGTGTACCCCGCTTTCATGAGGTACTCACCCATTTTCGGCCTGAATCTCTTGGGAATAAAAGCCTTACCGAATTCTTCGAGGAATATTATTTTCTGCGGCATTTACAAGTTCACCATTGGCCTTGAGGCTTTGATAAGTATAATGAATGCAGTTTGGATAACAGCAAGCACAAATATCAGCACAAACACAATCCCTGGGCTAATTGTGAGTGATAGGAAACTGCTGAAAATTGTGAACAGCGCAAACCCCAAGCTGGGGAGCACGCACCCCACAATCATGTAGAACAGCATAAGCGAGTTTAAAGTCCTGCCGTAGCTCTTTATTTCGATTATCTGCTGCTCGGTGATGTCATGGAGGGTTGCCTTGAGGCTGGAGGATATCTCCATGCCTGTCTTCAATGAAGCCACAATTTGCCATAATATCCGCTGGAACTTTTTTGAGGCACTGTATTCGCGGGCCTTTTCAAGCGCCTCTTCCAGTGTTGAGCCTGTTTCAATGTCATCAACAATTTCCTTGAAGTATTTTGCAGCAACACCATAGCTATTGGAAATCTCAATTAGTACATTGAAGAGGGGCATGCCCGACTCCAACTTTACCAGCAGGTAGCGTCCGGCAAACAAAATCTCTTGGTTAATCTCACGCTCCCTTCTCCTAATGGTTCCCTTTGGGGATTGGAGGACGAACATGAATGAAACAACAAACCCCAAAAAAGCAGCCACAAGAACGATGCTAAAATTCAGCGCAAACCTCGTGACGAACAGCAATGCCACAAGACCGGTGACAATCCCTAAAATAGTGGCTGTGAAAACCGCCTGCTTCATGAATTCTTCAGGGCTCTTCCTAATATGAGCAATCTTAAGGTCTTTCACCAGCCAAGGATTGGCCCTCACCAGATAAGTAACAAGCCCCATGTTTAACCATGAATTCTTTTGAAATAGTAATTTGCCAAAACGTGCCCTATGGAGTGCACGTCCTTAACACCCTTGTCGCAGAGCTGCTTAAGGATAAACTCCTTATTCCTCAAGTCTCTCTCCACATCCGCCCTCTCCATGCCGTTGAATGTCTTTAGGGTGCTGAAAATCCTTTCAGGTTTATTCACAGTGAAAAGTTCATCCCGGGCAAACTCATACTGCATAAGCACTCTCGCATCCCCTGTGTTGGTTATTTCTGCAATCTGCAGCACACGCCTCCTCGTTGTGCGCCGGTTCCTATTCATTACCACAACCATTGAGACTGCACTCAGCAGTGCCTTGGGCACATTTATTGGCGGGTTTGTGAGCCGGGCAATTGTCTCATCGACATCGTTGGCGTGGAGGGTTGCGTAAACAGAATGTCCGGTGTGCATTGCCTCAAAGAGAACCTCTGCTTCCTTCTGTCTCCTTATCTCACCCATGATAATCCTGTCTGGCCTCATTCTGAGTGAGTTTACGATTAGGTCAAGCATTGTAATCTCGCCCTTCCCCTCCGGGTTGGGCAGCCTGGTCTCCATGGGGATCCAGTGAAGCGTGTTTGGCAACGTTAATTCCCTGGTGTCTTCAATTGATACAATCCTCTGATTAGGTGGGAAAAAGTTTGAGACTGCGTTTAGCATGGATGTTTTACCAGAGGCTGTGCCTCCTGAAATAATTGTTGATAGCTCGGTCTCAATAGCAAGCCATATTAGGGCAGCCCCCTCAATGTTAACTGTTTTTGACTGGATAAAGTCCACAATTGACCAGGGGCGCTCCCTGAATTTTCTGATTGTGAGCGTGTTGCCCTTGGATGAGATGGGAAACAAGGTGGCGTTGACACGATCTCCAGATTCCAGCGAGGCATCTAGTAATGGCTTGAGCAGTGTTATGTCCCTGCCGGCTTCACGTGCAATAAGGGTAATGTAATGCCTAATCCTCTTTTCAGATGGCACTTCAATGTTTGTCTTCAACCAACCGTGCTTTCTGTGGAACACCCAGACTGGCTCCTTGGAGTTGTTGATGACAATCTCCTCCAGCTGTGAGTCCCGCACAAGAATTTCCAGGTCACCAAGACCTATGTACTCGCGGATAATGTGGTTGACGAGCAAAGCATTGGTAGAAGGGTCTATGTTTGGGAAATATTTCTTGATTAACGTGTTCACCTCGCGGATGAACACTTCCTTTATTTTCTCGCCGCCTTCAGCCAACCCAGAAGGGGATAATGAAACCTTTGTAACAATCTCATCCCTTATTTTCTTTAGGATAATTTGGGTTGTGGTGCTAATGTTGAGGATTGAAATGTTGTATGTTGGCACAACCTCTTCCTCCTCCAGGAAAATCTCAATGTTGACAACCGTATCTCCAACTTTTACCTGGTATGAGTCCAAGTCCTCAATTCTGCGCTTCATGCTCCCACCAGTGCCTGTAGCATCTTGGCAGGCTTATTGTCTGGATCCAGCAGCAGCGCCTCGCGCAGTAACTCCTGCGCGCGTTCTTTCTTTCCAAACTCCAAGAACATCCGGGCCATGCTGATTTTATTGTTGATTACCATTTCCCGTTTTCTTGAAGTTATTGTTGCAATGATATCACGCTGCAGCACACCCTTGAGCTTTTCAAACTCAACAGAGGCCTGGCCAACCTGCCCCCTGCTGGCAATCCTTATAAGGTCCTGCTCCTCATTCCCCGTGAGTGGTTGTATCCTCGGTATAGCACCCTCTTTTTGCACAGTGGGTTTTGCAACCTCTGGTTTTTTCAATGGCTCAACTCTGGGCAGTTCAGTTTGAAGCACATCCTTATTTGGCAGCAGAACAACCTTTTTGGGTTTCTTTACCATTATACCTTTAACGTATTCATATAGGCCCCTCACTTCTGGCTTTGTTTTGTCGAGTCTATCTATTTTGGAAATTATTGTGGCAAAAAGCTCCTTTGACTTTGTGCTGTATCCCAGCTCGACCAGCTGCGCGAGCTGCTTAACCTGGCCTATAACGTCAACCTCGCCAGAAATTTCCTTGAGTTCCTTGGAAATAAGCTTGGAGCCAGTGATTAGCCCATAGGGCAGCCTGTCAACGAGGCGCCTTATCTGGCGGTAATCAATACTCACAAGGTTGAGGCGGTGGCTCTCCACATGCATATAGAATAGGGCAATGTAGCGCAGCAGCTCATGGTATGTTTCCCTGACATCGGGGGGCACGCCCTTGAGGACAATGTCATCTATCTCGCCAGTAATGCTGTGCGAGAGTACAGTGAGTTGCTTCCTCATGGCGGCTTTCTCCTTAATGAACCCGCCCGGGAGCCTGTTGTACATTATCATTATTCTCTGGTAAAGCCCCAATGACTCTTCATACGCCTTACCCTGGATGAGCTTCGTAAGTCTTTCTATCTCACTGTTTATCTCTGCGCTGATTGCCTGGAATTCACTGCTGCTCTCCTGCTCAAGCCCCAGGGAGAATCTCTGATAGAACTCCATTAGTCGCTCATGCACTGGCAGCAGTGATTCTGTGTAACCCCTTGGGATTGTTTTGTAAGTTGTCAAGGCTGCAGCGTAGTGCAGGTTGGCAGTCTTGAAATCCTTGTGTTCAAGGCACATCACTGCCCTGCCCAGTTCGCGGTAAATCTCAGCAATAATATCCTTTAGGTTTTTGGCGAAAAATTCCTCCTTGGCAGCAGAGAGCCTTTCAAAAATAAGCAGGAGGTAATTTTTTAGATTGTTTTTTACAGGTGCTTTAATGTCCGGGAGCTTGCCAAACAACTCAACTGCCTCATTGTAGGCCTGGATTGCATCATTAAACTTGTTCTGGGCTAGATGCTCACGAATCTCTGTGAGCTTTTGCTCCATATTTGTAGAGATTGTGACAAAGCTGTCATCCAGTGTGGCGCTGCGGGCAGCGCTTATGCTTCTGAAAAGCCCGATTATCTCCCTGTTCAGGCCAATCCTCTCCTGCACAAAACCCTTCGGAAGGCCAAGGTATAGCTCTTTTATCCTATTGAATTGCACTATTGCCTCACTAAGCTGGCCACGCTCCAGGGCCTTGTTGGCAATGGCCAGGAAATGATGGATCCTTGTGCTCTTGTCTTCCATTTCCTTGGAGAGGTGGTCCGCCTGCCCTATTGAAAAGTCCCTCTCAAGCACTTCCAGGTCCTGCTTCATCCTCTCTTCTCTTTCGCGGTACTCCTGGGGCATGGACTTGTATGCCTGCTGGAGCTGCTTGAGAAGCCTCTCCCCTTTTTCAAAGTCGCCACGCCCTGCTGCCGCCTTTATCTCTTCAATCAGCGGGCTTAAGTCAGAACCAACCCTTGTAGGTTCTGGCAGTGAAAGTGCCGAGGCTGCAGGCGTGCCACCCTGCATCTGCTCAAATACCCGCGCTAGTTCCTGTTCAATGAAAAAGAAATTAGAGCGGGCCACATCTGCCTTATCCTCATTGAGGCTTCTGATTGCCTCATCGAGCTTTACGTTAACCTCATTTAATTTGAACTGGAGCTCATTGGTATTCTTGACACTAAGTCCAGACTCAGAGCCCTTAAGGATTTCCCTAAGATTCTTAATCATCTCAGGATACTTTTCTTTTAGAAGATACAGCTCGCCACTCCTTAGCTTTAACTTGAGTATGTTAAAGTCCTCACCAATGCGCCGGAGGAATATTCCCCCTACGCTCTTTTTTTCTGGTTCAAGGGTGAACTTAATTTCTGGCGCAGTGGTCTTGACTTCTTTTATTGTCAGAAATGGTGTTGTGAACTTGTAGTTGATGCCTATTAGCCCCTCCTCCTCAAAAAAATTGGCGTAACTCTCAACTGTCCTTACAGACATGGTGAGCACCTTTGCAGCTTCCTCTATAGAAATCTCTCTCCTTTGTTGCAACAAAGCCAGGAGACGATCAGCCTCCGTGGTGATGTACTCCTTTTCGAGGGGCATCTGGGTATATTTTCATCCTGAACAATTAATAAACTTTGTTAATTACTTTAGAAGGGTTAAACTAAAAGTTCCATCGGAGATTGAAGAACTTGAATCTACACAGAAACCTTTATTACTCTCTGCTTTCCAATAATTGGGCATGGATGAAAAGCTAATGACTAGGCTTGCCAAGCTGGCTGGAATGAAGAACATTGCCTTAACCTGTTCAGGGAACCATGCAATATTGGTGGCATTGCACCAGTGCAAGCTTTGGGGAAAAACAGAAGTGCTTATTCCAAAAGACGGAGGTTGGTATTCATATAAGCATTACCCTCAATTGCTTGGAATGACCGTAAAGACAGTCGAAACCAATTGGGCACTCTTGGATTTGAAGGACCTCAAGGCAAAGCTGGGGAAAAATTCAGTACTGCTTTACTCCATATTTGGGGGCTATTTTGTTGAGGAACCTGTTGAGGAAATTGCAAAGCTGGCAAAGAAAGCAGGCGCTCTGGTCATTGGGGACATCAGCAGCTCCATCGGCCTAGAGTTCAAGGGCTTTGACTATGCAGTGTGTAGCTTCGGCCTGCATAAGCCGCTGGAAGTTGGCTTTGGGGGAATGGTTTGCTCAAACTCAAAAATTGAAACACCCCTGCTTACGCTGTGCAATTTCCCAGAAGCTTTCAATGAAGCCCTAACAAAGGCAGTAAAAAACCTGGGCAAGAGATGGCAGTTCTTCAAACAGATAAGAAATGAAATAATGGTCATGCTGGCCCGCTACGGTGAGATCGCTCACCCTTCATCGCGCGGCATTGACCTTGTCATCAAAGGGCAGCCAAAGCCCCTGTTGGAATTTTGCGCTGCAAACAAACTCCCCTTTATGCTCTGTCCGAGGTATCACCGGGTCAATGAAAAGGCAGTATCAATTGAGATCAAGCGCCTTTCTCCACCAGAAAAAGGGAAATTTTAAATAATACGGGCAGCTAAACACCCAAAAGGTGGTTGCAATGAATTTCATAAAGAATGTCGCAGAGGGAAAAATTGATGGCCCAACACACAGGGCTTTTATAAGGTATGGTATTGGGGAGTTTGAAAAAGAGCCATTGAAAATCGCGCGCTCTGCAAGCAAGGTGAAGCTCAGCGGCGGTTTTGAGTATGTAAACTCATTCAACACTTATTTGGCAAGCCTCGCAAAGGGTGAAGTTAGCCTCAGCGGCAACATCATCACAGCAAAAGATGTGAAGGATGTTTTCAGCGGGTTAGGCATTGAGCCAATCTCAGTTGAAAAGGTTAGAGGGGTCTCAGCATACAAATATATTATTGGCGCAACAGTCAGCTCTGCCAATTACAAAAAGCTCTGCCAGGAGTTTTATGATTGCTTCCTCATACTGAATGCAGAGGATTCAGAAGGTCGCGTTCTAAAACTGAAAAAGGATAAGCCTCCGAAGATTGGGAAAATGATTCCGGCTTTTGCAAAGCTGGAACTGCCAGGGAGTGAGGGCGCCGCAGCGTGCAAAGAATTCCTTTTTGATGTACCGGGAGCTGAGAACGTCAAGAGTGCAGAAGTGAATCACACATATATTATTAACGATATTAAAATTCCGAAAGAATTTGAGAATGATCCCGAGCAGGCCCGCTTAAGGGCAATGCGTAAGGGAGAAATAAAGCGCACAGTGGTTGCAGATGGCAAAGAATACAAAAGCACAATTAAGTTGGAGGCATGATGGTAAAGAATAAGGTACTAGTTACTTCAGCATTGCCCTATGTGAATAATGTTCCGCACCTGGGCAACATGGTTTGCGTTCTGAGCGCAGATGTATATACTAGATACCTTAGGTTAAGAAAAATCCCGGTAATATACGTGCTGGGTACAGATGAGCATGGCACCACCACAGAAACAAGGGCAATAAAAGAGAGCCTGACGCCACGTGAAGTTTGCGACAAATACGCCAAGATTCACAAGAAAATATATGACTGGTTTGAGTGCTCACCAGACTGCTGGGGGCGCTCATCATCAAAGGAAAATGCAGAGCTTTCCCAGGATATTTTCTTGAAGCTGGCCAAGAATGGCTACATAAAAGAGGGCGAGGTGGAGCAGGCTTGGTGCCCCAGCTGCAAACGGTTCTTATCAGACCGTTACATTCTTGGGGAATGCCCATTCTGTGGCTACACATCTGCGCGCGGCGACCAGTGCGAGAAATGCGGAAAGCTGCTGGAACCAAAGCAGCTCGTTAATCCAAGGTGTGAGCTCTGCTCAGGAACACCTGTTTTCAAAAACTCAAAGCACCTATTTATAGACCTCCCAAAAATTGAGCCAAAGCTCCGGGAATGGATTGCCAAGAGCGAAAAGAAATGGAGCCTAAATGCCAAGACAATGACCCAGGCTTGGCTCAAGGAGGGGCTTTTACCGCGCTGCATAACAAGAGATCTACAGTGGGGAATCCCTGTGCCCTATAAAGGGTTCGAGGGCAAGGTTTTCTACTCATGGTTTGATGCACCGATTGCTTACATTGGTATCACAAAAGAGAACCTAAATGAATGGAAGGATTGGTGGCTCAACTCTAGCAAAGTCCGGCTTGTACAGTTCATGGGTAAAGATAACATACCCTTCCATACAATTCTGTTCCCCGCATCACTCATCGGTTCAGGAGATGATTACACACTATTGGATGAGATTTCTGTGAACGAATACCTCAACTATGAAGGAGGAATGTTCTCAAAATCCAAGGGCGTCGGCGTGTTTGGGGATGATGCTATGGAGAGCAAAGTACCTGCAGATATTTACAGATATTATCTGATGGTCAACCGCCCCGAGCGCGCTGATACTGAATTCTCATGGCAGGATTTCAAGGACAAGAACAACAGGGAGCTTGTGGCAAACCTGGGCAACCTTGTTTACAGGACACTCTCTTTTATTGCGAGATTCAGGAATGGCGAGCTGCCAAAGCCAGCTGAAAGCAAACCGAATGATGCACACAAGTTCCTTGAGCAGTGGAAACTCTCTTTGGGCAGGATTGATGAGGCCATGGAGGCAATTGAGCTAAAGAAAGCATTGCGTGAAATTATGGAGCTCTCAAGCCTTGGCAATTGGTACTTCCAAACTAGTGAGCCGTGGAAGTCTGGACCAGAAGTGGCGGACACTGCATTATACTTATTGGCAAACCTTCTGAAAGATCTTTCAATACTCCTTTTCCCTTTCATGCCAAAGTCTGCAGAAGAAATCCAAAAGCAGCTTCAGCTAAAGGAGCCCAAATGGGCAGACCTGGGTAAGCTTTCCCTTCAGCCAGGGGATAAGATTTTAGAACCTGCACACATGTTCAACAAAATGGAGGATAACTTCCCAGACATCATGCGAGCAAAACATTCCGGGCAGCAGCAGGCCGCGCATCCGTTCTCTAAAATTGACCTTCGGGTGGCGGAGATTCTTGAGGTGAGGGAGCATCCCAGCGCAAATAAGCTTTTCATTGAAAAAATTAGCCTTGGGACTGAAACAAGGCAGATTGTTTCAGGGCTCCGCGGGTATTTCAATGCTGACGAACTAGTTGGAAAGCATATTGTTGTTGTGGCAAACCTTGAGCCAGCTGTGCTGCGTGGTGAGAAAAGTGATGGCATGCTACTGGCTGCATTGAGCGGGAAAGATTTGAAGCTGGTGCTGGCGCCAAAATCAAAGCCAGGCGAGCCGGTTGGGATTAAAGGAATCATTCAGACACCTGCAAAGATTGTAAACATTTCTGAGTTCAAAGAGGCGGAGTTATCTATCAATGGTAAGCAGGTTTACTCAAAGGGCAAAGGTCCATTGCAGAGCGCTTCAGAGACATTGGCAATTGACATGTCAGACGGAACTTCCGTTTCTTAATTTATCTTTATCACCAAGCAATGCACGAAGCAATATTAAACAATAAAAATTTATTTCCCTTGCTTCCTCATGCTTATTCTTTCAAGAGTTGCGATCAGGTAGAATAGTGCAAAAACAATAAAGCTACATCCGGCCAAGACCTCATACCCTTTTTGTGCCCAGGTTATGGCAGAAATGCCAAAAATGATACCGGTTAATGAGTAAATCAATTCTAACCAATTTAATTTTTTCATTTTACCTTTTTGGCATTGAGAATATATAAATTTTCTTGCCAAATTCCCCTAAACACAACTTATCGACAGGCCCTCGTAGAAAAATATATATATGTGATTCTTTTTTTTGATTGGCTAGGATAGAGGCTAATGCAATGAAAAGAAGAGGTCAAGTAACTGCTTACATTATTATTGCTCTTGTGGTTCTTATATCCCTGGCGGTGCTGCTTTTCTTCAGGGAGGAAATTATTCCGGCAAAGGAGATTTCCCCTTCGGTCGAAGAAGTCCCTGTTGAATTTAAGCCTGTGCAGAAGTTCGTTGAGTTTAACCTGGAGAACGCCCTTGTCAGCGCCATAAAAAACCTGGGGCAGCACGCTGGCTATGTTGACCCCTACAGCTACGCACCAATTGATGAAATCTCAAACCCCACTGAGGCAGTGGCACTCAAGCCGTTCTTTTCCTCATCACGAATAATCCCTTACTGGTATTATATGGAGTCCCCCAACCAGTGCGATTCCATGTGCACTTTCAAGACCCTAAAACCCAAGCTGAACAGTGAAGAGAAAGATGGTGCAAAGCGAAAGGCAGATGATAACTCCATCGAGGCGCAGATTGATAGGTATATAGAAGGCAGGATGCAAGCACTGGACTTTTCAGACTTCAAACTCCAGAACCTGGATGTCGTCAGGGTTGGACAAGCACAGGTAACAACCCGAATTGGAGAAAAAGCAATTTCAGTAGAGCTGACCCTGCCACTCCAGGCAACAAAGGACTCTACAAAGCAAAAACTTCAACTATTCAACGCCCAGGTGAACATGGAGCTGAAACGGGTTTACTCCTTGGCAGATACCCTGACGAGCCAGGAACAGAAAACCCATTTCATTGAAAACTATGTATTAGAGCTGCTATCCGTTTATTCGGGCATGGCCAAAGGCAGGCTGCCTCCAATTGGCCGAACTGTTGAATTCGGCACATCACCCCAATTCTGGAACCTGGAAGATATCCGCACACAATTGGGCCAAGAGGTTTTGAGCAAGGTTTCTGCAATCCCGATTAAAGGCACACAGAACTTTGCCCTGCGCCCGGAGATTTCAACAAGTGTTGTGGTGCTTGGTTCAGATGAGTTCCAGGATATGGACGTATATTTCAGTTTCCCTGACAACAGACCATATTACCTAGGGATCAATGGGCTCGATAGGGGTATGCTGGGGCCCAACACAATAACCAGCCAGATATTATTCTATACTCTAATTATTAATAAATATGCATTTGCATATGATATATCATTCCCGGTGCTTGTAACAGCAAAGCTGCCATATGGCTTGAATGGTGAGGACTACCTGTTCCAGTTTGCTGTCGAGGCCAACATCCGAGGCAATCAACCCCTCTTTGAGGGTGCGACTGGGGCAACAGAAGGTGAAGGTTCAACCATGCTCTGCGACCAGGAACAGGCATTGAGCGGCGACATTGCACTCAAAGCCCAAACAAACGAGGGCAAGCCCATTGAGGGAGTAGATGTTTACTACCACTGCGCCGGCGAGGGCTGCTACATTGGCAAGACAGACCGCAACGGAGGCTTGAAGGCCAAACTCCCCATGTGTGTTGGCGGCCTTGTGGTGCCAATCAAGGATAAGTATGTTGGTGACCCTGTTAAGTTTGATACACAACTTGGTAAGTCAGGTGTTGCTCCAACCCTGAAAATGGACACAACCAAATCCTTCCAAGTGGACCTGAGAAAGGTTGTATTTGAGCCATCTGCATCAGATTACAAATGGCCCCATGAGTTCTCCAGCTTCAAGAGCTTGAGCTATCCCACAACAGAGGCTGCTATGGAACTTGATGAGGGTGCATTTATATTATTTAAAAGAATAAGCACGGGCGGGCTGTCAACCTACCAGTTCCCGGTTTATGTCAAGGGTGGCGAGACTGCCCAGGCAATGTTGACTTCTGGGGATTACGAGGTTGAGATTCGAATTTTCAAGGACAAGCAGTTAGTAATCCCAGAGCATAAGTGTGGGGATTTGGCAAAATCCTTGGCAATTTGCATCCCCTCAGACAAGATTGTAATGAATAACTCTGTCCAGGTTGGTGGGGGCACAATAAAAGGGCTCAAGCTCACTTCTGAAAACATGGGCAGTAACAGGCTTACCTTACACGGAGCATACCTTAATATTTATTCAATCCCAGAGGCAGAGAGAAAGCCAACGGATTTGACTGTGATTTCAAAACTTGATGATTATTCAGTTTACCTTTCAAAATATCCCCCGGTGTTCAGCTAAATGGAAAACAAACTGATAGTTTGGGTGTTGTGCCTTGCTCTAGTTTGTAGCCTTGCGCGGGCTGCAACCGAAATTAACGACACAAAAATTTCCGGGGAGAGAGGCATCGGTGGCTGGCTTAAGGCGTATGATTCTTTCAATGGTGAAGCTGTTGTTAAGGTCGATGGTGACATGGAGATTACCCCGGGTCAGGTAAAGTTTGGGCTTGCGAGCGCCCAGTCTTGCTATGCACTTCGCGGTGGATATAAGTGCTCAGTTAGCCTGGGTTCGGAAACATACGTGCCTTCAGAGGTCACTGTACCAATACACCTTTTTGATGATTTAGGTAATGAAGTTATGTCACAGGATTATGCTCTGGGGATTGACGGTTACGGGCCAACAGTAAATTTGCTACTCAAGTCGGGGTTTACAAATGGTAAGAACCCTGTGCAGGTAAACTATTCAATTGTTGATACTGCATTCCCCGGTTCAGAGGATTGCTCAGGAATCGGCGGTATAACCTTTACAGTGCCAGGCGGGAGCGACCAAACCCTAGACATAAGTACTTCAGATTGCGAGGCAGAGGGTTCTACCCTGATTACAATCCCGCCAGGAACTGAAGATATTGAAGTCTGTGCATTGGCCTTTGACTTGCTGATGCAGAACGGCCCGTTTGCTTGCCAGACTATTAAGGTTGATACTGTGGCGCCAACTGTTGTTGAGGACTCACTCCGGTTTGATATACAAGGGTTGCCAGAAGGAAATACCTTCCTGGGGCCAGGCAAGTCGTACCTAGCAGATGTTTATGTGAAACTAAATGATCCCAACACTGACAAGGTGACTGCTGATTTTTCAGGTGTTAATTCAGAGCACCAGAATTACCTGATGGATGCCAACCAGTGCACTTTGGCTGATACCGGCGTGTTTGAGTGCGTATTCAACAACGTTGAGGTCGTGCTTGGAACCGAGGCAACTTCTTCAGTTATCCTGAAAGTGTCAGACCTAGCTGGCAACAATGCCACATTGACACTTAACTATCAGTTCGGGCTGGACAATTCAGGGCCAGAACCACTCTCCATGATTGTAAACAATAAGCAAGACGACCCTCTCTGGGTTGGCCCCTCAATAACATCCATTTTTGTTAAATTCAAAGAGTACGGAGCAGGGCTTTCCCCAGACAAGGTTTTCTTAGACCTTAGCGTATTGGGCGGCTCAGAAAAGGCGCCTGCAAAATCCTGTACTAAGGCTAGTGACGAAGAATGGGGCTGCAGCTGGGGCGAGT
This sequence comes from uncultured Candidatus Woesearchaeota archaeon, assembly GCA_903915225.1. Lineage (GTDB taxonomy): Archaea > Nanobdellota > Nanobdellia > Woesearchaeales > B29-G15 > B29-G15. Next base: position 98,411 of record CAIWSB010000089.1, on the reverse strand, counting down.
TATCATCTGCATGTGGCCTTCCTTCAGCCACAATCTCAGTATCATCTGATACCACTGACGCTCTGGGCAATGCAATGACTGGTTCACTTTCAAAGGTGCTCCACATTGACTGCAATGCGCCCTCAATCATAAGCTTCAACATGACCCAGCCTGATGCGCCATTCCAGCTGAGGAATTACACATTCCTCGAAGGATATCCAATAATTGTGAATGCCAAGCTGCAGGAGGCCAACGAACTGCTTACAACCCGTGTGGATCCAGCATGGGTGAGGGCAGCCGGACTCCTGAATGACACTGATTTGGTTGGCACAACTGAGGTTTCTGACAACATTACCGCACAAATTACCGAAGGATGCAACAGGCTCTCTGATGGGTTCTGGAATTGCACCTATACTATTGAAAAGCCATTCCCCGGGGTATATGGGGCCACATTTGTTTTCGAGGACATAGGCATGGGCTCAGCTGAAAAAACAGTTGAAATGACAGTCTATGATGTAAGGAACACAACCACTAAATACTGGAAAGTTGGGAGCATGGAGAGAATGCCCTCAGCTGTTGACAGGAGCACAGCTCCATATCTGAACCACCAATTGATGTTCCTGGTTGGGCTAGGGCTGATTAATCCAGGCATGACTCCACCAACCACCACCACTTTGACATCTACCCCAACAACAGTCGCCTCTACAACACCAACAACAACAGGTGGATGCACTGGCGCCTCCTGCTTAACCGGGAGTGCAACAGCCCAGCTGGATGCAGTGAGATCCAAGGGGATTGAGGCATCTGCCCCTGCCACTTATGTAAAACTGCTTAAGGTTGTTGATGCCAACTGCACAGGCAAGGATTGGGAGGATTATGTGCTGACTGATGAGTTGTTTGACGGCTCTGACCTTGGTGAGAGGCCTTTCTACCAGATTTTACTCAAGCAAATGGTCATGCCGCTAAGGAATCTAAACATAACGTGCCACCTTGAGCTTTACAGCCTGATAACTAGTGGTGATGAGAAATGGGTCAACGATAACCCTGAGCAGAAGAACGTGACCCTGGAGATACCGTTCTATGATACAGAGCTGCCGGCAGAAGTCCTCAAGAAGAAGATTGACTCGGCTGTGAACGACAACTTATTTGTAAACATTGTAAAATCGCCATTATACCAAACCTTGGAAACAGTTTACGGAATTGCGCAAACACTAACTGAAGCAGACCGTGTTTTATTGCAGGTTGCCGATGCGATGACTGCTGTTGAGGGGCTTTGCGATGTGTTGGGTGCAGGAACGTGTAGTACATTCATGGATCCTTTTATAAAGGATTTAAATGCGATTCATTCTGCTGTTGCTCCTTACCTGACCTGGCTCTCATGTAACCAGAGCATATGGGAGGAGATCTTCCCTGACAGTCCCTTTGTGGAAAATGTATTGAAGGAGCCTGAGAAATTTGCGAGTAGCAATATTGGCTCCAAGTGGATGAAAGACAATGGCTACACACAGGATGATTTGACCAACCCCAAGAAGAGCTTGATTGCCAGTGTGGCAATGCTTTGCCTCCCCGGGATTATGGATAATCTAAAACAGTTCAGCAACATCCAATGCGGCTATGCATATTGCCTGCAGGAAGCCTCCAAAATGGGGATTCCCTCTCTATATTGCGAGGATTTGAAAAGTTATGAGAACTGTGTGGCCATGGCAGAAGAATTTATGTACTTCTTTCCTATCAAGAAGGTCTATGATGATTTCGCTCAGGCTGGCAATATGGCCCTGAAGAGCCCAATATCATTAATTGCAACAGGTGGAGCTATAGCCTGTGAATTCATACCAGGAATTGACGTTGTGTGCAATTTCGTAAAGATTGGCAAGGCACTTAACTCAGTGGATTTAGTGCTGAACGTTGTGAACAACTGGGGCAGCTGGTCAACCCCAGTGGATTATTGTTCATTGCTGGAAACCACAACTACAGCAGAAACAACAACCATTGCAGATACAAGCGGAGTAGGAAATGAAGCGAGCTAATCGAATATTGATTGCAGTAATTGTAATGGTCATGTCAATTAGCTTTGCAGCTGCAGCGAATAAATATCATGTTACACCAAGGCCCGACCAAGGTGAAGGGGTTGTCCAAGTATGCACAGACAACCAATGTATGGGGCTTTACGACACTGTTGTGGTTACAAAAATACCAGGGTCAGCAGAATATATCAGCGATACTGAGGCTTTTGACATATCTTCGGGTAAATACTATAAGCTTGACTCAACCACATCTGATAAAGATGCTTCGGACCAGACCTCCCCAAAAGTGGAGGAGAAAGGGGGTGTTTCGCCAGATTTAGGGCAGGTACAAGGCTCAGAAACAGATGGCGAAACAATAGAGACTAAAGTATATGTAAATGGTGGATCTGGTCAGCCGTTGCAAGGTGGCCCCGTAGTACCGGGCACAAACGGCGGACAAACTGGTGGACAATCCGGCGGACAAACAGAAACCTTTACAGTTAAGCTGTCGGAAAACGGTGATTACCAAATATACTCGAACGTAAAAGGCTATGGGGATTATTATATGCGCAATGAAGTGAGTAGCACAGATGAAATCCCTGGCTTTTCGGATTTGAAGGATAAATACAAAATTAGTGATACAGAATATTTTGACCCCGGAACATTAAGATACTTTGTAGTCAAGACTGGAGGAACACCTAAACCTTCAGATGGTGGAGGAAATCCGCCCCAGGATACCTCTGAACAAAAGCCGAACTTACTCACTGTTCTTCACAAGCTTGGCAGTTGGGGCTCCGCTGCGGCAGGTTGGGAATGGGGGGTCAATCAGTTATTCCCTGAAGTCAGCAAAGAGCTCAGGCAGGCATTTGCATTGGACTCATTCACCTTACCATCTACATTTGAAGAGGCCTACTGCGCGCAAGTCACCCAGCCTGAAGCAAATGCAAACGACCAAACAATGCTGGGCACTGAGGCAGGACAACTCCCCTCACTAATGCTCCAGGCAATCAGGAGCACAGCCATCAAATATCCAAAAGAGACAACCACAACCATCCTGCCGACAGCTGGCATGACCACAACAACTGAGACAACGACAACTGTTGAAGATGATGTATTGACAGAGGGCATAGTTCCCAGTCCAACCTTACCCCTTTATGGCACACGTTACTACACTAAGATAACCTTAAGATACCAAGGAATTATTGACCCCCTGCTCATTGGAAAGGATAAGACCTATGAGTTGCACATGTATGGGTTCATCGGTAGCATAAAGAAGTTTATTGACCTAGATCCCGAGTCTGATAAAACATACCTTGAAATGAGCGACGGGAGCTATTCACTTTCAGGTAAAAATGCGATTGTTAAATATATTAAATACAAACTGGACAAGGTATGTGTTGAGTTTGTTGACAATAATTATGTGCTAGACCCGCTATTCCTGAAGAAACTCACTAACAATATGTTCTGCACACCGGTTGTTGAAGTTAAAGACAAATGGCTCGAATACGAAAAACCCCAGGTAACACAGGGTCCAGAGAATCCAGACGATGTTGTCTAGGGGCTTCTCTTTGCCGCGATCCTCATCTGCCCGGCCTGCTATTGGCTGAGTTTGTCACTTATATCTCCCTATATGGGCTCCTTTTGGTTTTTGTGAATGTCTTGAACTCACTGGCCACCCCGAGGCTAACTTACTTTAATATTACAGTTACTCAAGAAACCTTCAAGAGCTTTGGTTCACTCTTCCTTGTCTTAACAGTAATCCTCTGGTCTGCATCACGAAACTGGGTCTGGACGATTCTTACTAAAAGAAAACAACAATTCCTTCCGACTTTCACATTTGGTATTATGGTGACAGCAATTACCTGGGTGCTACTCGGCTTCCTATGCTCTATGGCACTAAAGCTGATAAACCCTATACTTTTGATCCCCAATGCGTGGATTGCACTCCCTTTAACATACCTAGTATCCGCGATTGTTATCATGCCTATTTTGCTTAATGTCACATGTTTCTCGGCCTCACTTTTCTACAGCCGATTTATCCATGGAGATGCCTTTGCTCTGTGGAAACAGAAAGGTTCAAATAGGAGAAGAAACATTTGTGCTTGGGAACGCATGGTGTTCATTCAAGCCATTGTGTTCGTGCTGCTAAACGCTATGTTGCAGCTGGTTAACAACCTGCCCAAGTATCCCCAGTTTACAGTAACCCTGGTGGTGTTCGTGCTATTCGTGGCCTGGGGCAAGCTGTACATGGTTCGAGTTTTGGAAAAATGGTGAAAAGAGGTGTGAAGGGACAGGTTAGCCTGTTTATGCTAGTTGGGGTTGCAATTCTCATCGCTGTTGGCATCCTAGTCTACCTTCGCTCACAAGGCCCCTCTGTTGTCACTTCTGATATACCCGATGAGCTGCTCCCAATTCAGGCCTACGTCAATGAGTGCCTGGAGCGAGTCGGCAACGAAGCTGTAATGCTAGTGGGCGCACAAGGGGGATACACAAAAGTGCCGGAAGACATCGCAAATGACCCCCAGGCACACCTGGCTGTTATGGGCGAGTTTAAACTGCCGTACTGGTACAGAAACAACCGTAATGCAATCCCCTCAAACCAAGAGGTGGAACAGGAGATAGCAAATTATGTGGCAGCAAGGCTGGGCAACTGCATCAATGGCTTCAAACCATTTAAGGATACATATGAGGTAACTGAAATAAGCCAGGCACCTGTTCCGGCAATTGCCATTAAAGAGGGCTCAGTTGATGTTGGGATTTCTTATACCATTGATGTGGCTTACCCCACCGGGCGAGGCAGACTTGACAGCTTCCATGCAGATATACCCATTAGGCTCGGGCGGGTGCTGAGGCTTGCACGCGAGCTCCTGCTGGCTGAGAACAGGCAGGCATGGCTTGAGCAGCGTACAATTGATTTAATGGCCAGCCTCCCTGACAGCAAAATACCTTTCACCAGCATTGGCTTCAGCTGCGTGCCCATGACTTGGACAATTGATGGTGTTGAGTCCGAGCTGAAGCAGCTTTTGAAATACAACCTCCCGCGCATCCGTGTCCAGAAGACGAATTTCATGCCGTTTGAGAGGGAGCTAAATTATTACCTAAACCCCTCAGCGCCCTATCCCACCGACGTTGCTGAATATGCAATGCTGCTCTGGAACCCTCTGAGTGAGGATTTTGCTGATTTAAAAATTGGTGTTGGATACCTGCCGAACTGGGGTATGACAATGGTCGTACGGCCATCATCAGGCAACGATATGCGCTCAACTTCTGTGCAGGGTGGGAGCTATAGCATGGTAGACCTAACAGGGGCATGCATACAGTTCTACCATTTCACTTATGACATAACATACCCCGTGAGGGTTTCCATATACGATGAAAAATCCAGCGGCTACTCATTCAGCTATGCTTTCCCTGTTATTGTCAAAGACAATCACGGATGGAGAAATTCAGAGCCATACACCGAGACAGAACTATCAGAATCAGAGGATTTCTGCTCAGATTTGGAGCAGCCTGAGCGCAGTGTATTTGTCCAGGATGCCAAGACATTTGACAGGCTTAAGAATGTGAGCGTCTCATTCAGCTGCATACGCTATGTGTGCAAGCTTGGCCAGACCGATGAACAATTCGGGAGATTGTTCACGGATGTTCCAGCTGGGTGTTCTGGCGGAATACTCACTGCTGAAAAGAATGGTTATCTGAAAACAAAAACCCAACTTGGAAATGCCCAAACAACCAACATCTATATGCTGCCCCTGGTGAAACTCAACGTTTCTGTCCTGAAGTTTGACAATTCCAGCAAGAGCTATTCAGCATTGAGCGGAGAAGAACGCGCTTCACTTTACCTCAGCCTTGTGGGGGGAGATCAGGAACTCTATTCACTGGTGTTACCTGGTACAAGCCCCGGGTTAGGATTGGTTGATGCTAACGCTGTTTACAAACTGAGGCTTTACATATTTGATGGTGAAACCCTTGTGGGTGGCTACAGCCTGGACAACTGGAAGCCAGGCAACCTTGCTGGCCTTACAAGCGTTGACTTTTATAGCTATCACTTCCCAGGCAAGGACCAATCTGAAATAATCCGGTTAATATCAAGAAACTCAACAATGCTGGAGCCAAAGGTGAGACGATGAAAAAGCTTGGGCTAGTGTTGCTGCTGTTGGTGCTGGTGCCAATGGCAGGTGCAGCTGCGCCCATAATCTCAAACCTCAACACAGAGCTCCAACCCACCTTTGTGAAGGTTTCATGGGAGACTGATGTGGCTGCAGATTCCCAGCTGGACTACGGAATTGGTGAGCTGAATTTGCATGAAGCAAGGCAGCTGCGGACAGTTGGCCATCTTATATATCTAACCCAGATTACTGAGAACACCGAGTACATGTTTAGTGCCACATCCTGCAATGATGATGGCTGTGCATCGCAGGATGGCAGTTTCACGCTAGTTGTGCCCGATACCACCCCACCAGTTTTAACCTTCGGCACAGTACCAAGTATGACCTTCAATTCCACATTGGACTTGGTTGTGACCGTGAGCGAGGAGTCCACAATTGAGGTAATTTTGAACGGGAACTCGACAGGGAATATTACTGGGAATGGTACATTTACAGTTTCAATCCAGCTTCAGGATGGCCAGAATACAATCCTGCTCAAGGCCACAGATGGTGCCGGCAACAAGGCAGAGAAATCAGTCTCCGTGAAGGCAGACCCTGAGCCAACTCTGATATTGGAGACTAATCTTGCTGCACTGGACTACAGCTCAGAGTCCGCGCAGGTGCTCAAGGGCAAGGTCAGCAAGCCCAATGTGGCCATTACAGTGGATGTTTCAGGAAAGAAATTCACAGGCAAGGCCAATGCAGATGGGCTTTTCAACATAAATATAATTCTGGACACCTCTTTAGAAAACGGCATCAATGGGGTGGAGATATTTTCAAAAGATACTTACGGCAGGATTGATCTACTAGTAAACGGCTCAATCTCCTATGTCAAGTGCGGCTCTGGCTCAGGCTATTCAACGCGCTTATATGATCTCACGCCAGACGTAATAATTCCGGACCATCTAATGAACGGCATGGCTCAGTTTGGATTTAGGATGGACTTTAGCTATGCTGGTGGGGGCCAGAATGCCTATATGCAGGCCGAGCCATCTCTGACAGTCCAGCCACAGATGAGCCAGGAAAAACGTGACAGGTATGATGAGGAACTGTTCTCAACCTCGGTAGCGCAGTGCTCAGAAGATCGTTCGCAGTGCTATTTCCTGGTAAACCTGGCGCCCTGGTACGGCACCAGGCAGCAGCTCAGCAATAGGACATGGATAAAACTGCCTCTGATGCTCCGCATTCAATACACAAGAGAGCTGGGTGGCGAGTCGAAGCCAGAAGTACAGGAACAGTGCATGGACTTCACCTTAATGGTGGACAAGGCTTTGATGGATTTCTACAAACCCAATGCAATGATTAACAAAACTATTAATTTCATCAACGGCACAATTTCTGTGCTGGATTCAGTGCAGGCCCCGATTGATTTGGTCAAGACCGCAACCATATGGGGATGCGCGGGCACTGCTGTTTATGACCTCATAACAAGATACACCATGATAGCTGCATGCACAAGCGGCAAGACCGAAGCTGAGCAGGCATATTATCAGGGCCTGAAAACCTGCACTGAACCCGATGGTTGCCAGTCATGCCTGGATTCAATTTGGTCTGTGAAAAAATCAGAAATAACCCGCAACTGGCTCTGCGACAGGCTTTTCTGCCCCAGTGTTCCAACACTTGAGAAGCACGCCCAGACATATGTGGACTCGCTCACAAAACAGGAGAGCAGGTGCAAGGTTTTGGGGGAGTCAAATGCCGCCTGCGAACAAGAGTACAAGGACGCATGGAATACAGCAGGCTTATTCGTGGATGAGTGGGGCATGGCCACTGACACATTGAAGTCATCTGCCTTGAATGATATTAATAAAATTGTAATGGAGAGCAACTCATTCTGCCCTGCTGAGAAGGGCTTCCCCGGGCAGATTGTGAGGGTTAACCAACAGGATTATTACATTGGCCCAGATGACCAGGGCGATGTGCAGGTTTGGCAGGTTGTGTCAATATTGTCAGCTGACCGTGAAGGCAAGAAGGTGACTGTTGCCGGGGCTGAATATGTGATCTCAAGCGAGCCACTGCCTTCAGATCAGATACCTCCTCAGATACTCCAACTGATGGGAGATGGGAGCGATAAAACCAAGGAATATGTTTTTGATCCAACTGCCGGTCCGTACGAAGCCTTGACAGGAGGCTGCCTCCCTGCGCTCTCAGGCTACATTAGCCATTGGGAGCAAATCTTGGGTGCGGTTCAGCAGTGCCTCCAGATGATTCAGGTCAATGGAACTGGCACGCCGGGTGTCTGCAAGGCTGTGCTTAGCCAGTATGTCTGCGACTTCATATGGGACTCAGTGAGATGCCTTGGCGGAGGGCTTACTGCGGGGAGCCAGAATGGTAGATTTGATCTCGGAATCTTGGACGCAGCTGCCAAGGTTGCAGATGCAGCCAACTCAGTTTCAGATTCAGTCTCCAGCAGATACGGCGAGACAGCTATGTTTGACACAATGTTCAACCAGCGCAAGCTGATACACGGTGCATGCTTAGCCTTCTTTACAGGCGACATGGCCTCATTTGATTTGAATGCGATGTTCAGTGCGGATGTGGGAATGCCTGTGCTCGCGAGTGAGGGGCTTGTTGCACCAGCATCACGGAGATTCCTCACCAGCAATCCATTTCAGCAGGGCTGGGCAACCTTCATGTACCATGTTGCATATGCCCTGAATGCAGGTGCAGACCTCACCTATGAGCTCAAGCTTGTGTGCTCAAATGACCTGAGCTGCGCTGATGAGGGTAATACAGATACACCCGGTGCGTGTGATTGCTTTGCCCGCGGCGAGCAGGTCACAAAGTCAATTGCCACAGGAAGCCTCACAGCAGGCCAGTTTGCAAACGAGGAGAAATATGTAAAGATAACAGAAGGCCTTAGGTTTGATAAGGCAATATTGGAATGGACCTGGACAGACAACAACGGCGTGCAAAGCACAGGGCGTGCTGTGAAAAAGATTTCTGTCGCAGGTGCAACCCCTCCAAACTACTGCACATTCTCATCCGTGTTCAAAGAGTACCGCTGCCAGGTCATCTTGACAGGTGACGGTGTTGCGTTCTTCATTGGCACTCCCACTGCTCCAACAGTTGCCTTCCAGCCAGGGGACGTGCTCAAGTTGCAAGGCGAGATTGGGGTTGAAATGCCAGAAGGTAAAACTGTGCCCAAGGCCCTCAATGTGGTTGTGACTGATCACAAGGGCCAGCAGGTTTCACAAAACACTGTGTTCCTGCAGAACACAGGCACATTCAAGCTTGAGGATTTCAGCGAGCTCTGGCCGACAGTGACTGCAGAGCCCTTCGGAACAGAATGCTCAAAGTATGACATGAATCACCCGGCAAAATGGGATTTGATAATTGCACTCACCAAGGTTAAGGATAATGAGACCGGAGGCTTGCAAGCGGATAATGAAGTCCTCGTATATGAGGATAAGCCCCAGTTCTTCAGGCTGAGCATTCCAGTTGCCTGCTCAGGTGAGGGGCAAGCAGAGCCCCAGTGCGTGAACGGGGCAATTAGTTCAAACACAGGAGTCTGCTGGTGCCAGGATTCAACAAGCACAAAGGTTGTGTTTAATCCCCTAGGCACAGATGCCTCTGGTAAGTATTGCTGCAATGGATACATTGCCACCAAAGCCTGCGATCAGGCTGCGCCAAAGATTAGGCGCATCAGCGTGAGGCTTTATCAGAAAGACATAGATGAAACTAGGCTTCTTAGGATATCTAAAGAACTAAACACACTGGGGAACGAAGAGCTTGTGCTCATGCCAGACAACAAGGTGGATTTCACTGAGATTTTGGTTGAGGATGACAGCACAGTTGAACTGAAACTGTTGGTTGACGGGGTTGAGGTGCCTGCTGGTTCTGGTGCAGCATCTGATATTAAGGGTTTCACATGGCAGCCAGACATGGGTGGTAACGACATAAAGCTTGTATCCATACAATTCTTAGCAAGGGATGCCACCGGCCTGATAACAAGGTACCCGGCCAACCCCAAGACTATAAAGCTGCAAAGAACTACACTGCCGGTAATGTCGTAGTATCCGTACTACGTTCTTAATTAACACATTTTTCCGCAGACATATCAACTTCAAAACAATAAAATTTTTAAGCGGACTCTACCCCTCTCCCCCCATGGAAAGGATTGAGGGTCAACCGTGCCCGATGTGTCACAAGCCTTCGTGCACGTTGACTGAAGACGCGCAGGACATCCCCTATTTTGGTAAGGTGTTCATCTTCTCTATGCAGTGCGACGGCTGCGGTTTCAAGAAGGCAGATATAGAGGCAGCTGAGACTCAAGAGCCAGTGAAGTGGACATTCACAGTTGAGAGCGAAGAGGACCTAAACGTGCGCATTATCAAATCTTCAGAGGGTTATGTGAAAATCCCATTCATCACAGAGATAATTCCCGGGCCTGATTCCGAGGGTTACATAACCAATGTTGAGGGGCTCCTTACACAGGTTAAGGACAGGATAGATGCCAGTATTGAGGATGAGGAGGATCCCGAGGTTAAGAAAGAGGGCTGGAAGCTGCTCAAGAAATTGAACCGCGCTTTGGTGGGGAGCGAGAAGCTTAAGATAATAATAGAAGACCCATCGGGAAATTCTGCAATTATTTCAGACAAAGCTGTTAAAACCAAGCTCAAGACCCAAAGCTGATTTTCGGGTCTATCTTGAGGTTCGCAAGAGCTGTGCCAACCCCGCGGCCTAAATGGAATGCCCAATTTGAGGACAGCTGCGAAAGGCTTTCTATTAGGCTCTTTTTGTTTGTTAGCGTAACCAGCTGAATGTTAGTTGTGTTTAGCTGTTTTTTGAGGTATGCCTCTGCCGTACCCATGCCCCCAAAATCGTCCACGAGACCTAGCCTTTTAGCATCATCGCCTGTATAGAACAGAGCGCTGGAAAGCTCCGCGACCTGCCATTCACTCAGGTTCCTGTTAAGACGTATCTCTTCCATGAACTGGGCCTGCATAGCGTCAACACGAGCCTGCAGAATTGCCTTCTCGCGTGTAGTGGGCTCTCGGTAAGGCACGCCAATGTCCTTCAATTCCCCCCCCACAAATCTTTGATAGGTAATGTTGTACTTCGCCAGCAGGCCGGAATAGTCAATGTAAGAACCAATTACGCCTATGCTCCCCACAACAGAGAACTTGCTGGCAATTATCCGATTGGTTGCACTGGCAATCCAGTACGCTCCGGACGCGCCCACATCGCCAATTACAGCCACTGTTGTTTTGTTGATGGCTTTTACAGCATTAACAATGGACTCAGATGCAACCGGTGCCCCGCCTCCTGAATTTATGTCCAGAATCACAGCCTTTATCTGAGGTGACTTTGCAGCACGCTCAATCAAAGGAATTGTGTCAGCAGGGTTTACTGTCTGCTCAAGCCATGAATCCCCTGAGCCAATTGTTCCGTAGATTTGAATAACAGCCACGTTGCCAGAGAGCTGACTGCTACCAGAGCCAAGGATACCGGCACCTATGTAGCTGAGGATGAAAAGTCCAACAAGCAGATAAATCATGAATCTCCATCTGGAGCCACTAGTATATTCTTTTTTCATATTCCACCACATCCGTTTTGGCGATGAAGTCTGATAGTCTCCGGTGAGTGAACAGCAGGAGGATTGGGTCAATTATCACAAGGAGTATGAACGGGAAAACAGGCACGAGGAAGAGGTTTCGTATTGCCACTTGCAGCAATGACGGGCGCTTTTCAGTTCCGACAACGTAAAGCCCGAATAGCATCTTGCCTAGTGATTGCTGGAACTTGTATTCGGATAATGTAAAATAAATAAATGCCAGCACCCCTATAATTATGTAAATTAAATTAAACTGATAGACCAAATTCGGGTTGCTGCTGAGCGCATTAAAGACCTGGCTGAAATCCCCCTCGGGCATCATCCCGGAAAGTAAACCCCTGAATGGGGCAGCAACTATGAAGTTGAGCAGGATTATGTCCACCAGGAAGGCCATAAGGCGTTTCAATGCCTTTGCTTTCACCAGTTTATTCTTCACAACGAGCTGTTTTGCCATCCCAGGCGTCGGAAGAGGCTATTCTATTAAAAGCTTTTGCTGAAAGAGACATTGCTTTCGATGCAGCAACAATGGCGCCGCCGAGGTAAGGGATGGCCCCAGCGGGGTGCCTCGGGAGGAGCGATAGCTCCGATGGCCGCCATTATTGTTGCTGCCCTCGAGAAAGGATGTATTTTAACTCCATTGGTGCCCAATTGGTTCTCTATATTATATACATATATATTAACTATATAACCACTCCCCAGTAGTTTTGAATCCAGTTGTCGTCAACGAAAGATTTATAAATAACACTCGAGTTAAGGGTTGTTCTAAGAGCCTTTCTGTACGCCTTTACTAAGATAGCCGAATAAATAGAGACGAGGTGAAAATAGGCTATGAGAACCAAAGCAGTATTAAGCAAAATAGCTGCAGTTGGGACAGGCTTGGCCTTTGTTGGCGCCACTTTCATGGGCGCATTGGCCGCAGACCTGAAAGACTACCCCAACATGTTCCTAAAGGACAGCAAATTTAACGCAGCTATTGTAGTAGGAGACACAGCAGTGTCTTCAGATGTGGTTGGTGCTATAGACTTGGCAGCAAGCCTACAGTACGCAGCTAGAACAACAAGGACAGTGTCAGTTGGTGGAACCACCACAGTCAGTGCTTCATCTGGCGCAGAGATTATCGCGTCAGGCAACCACTTGACATTGGGCGAAGCATTGAACGCAGTGAAGGTAAACCTGAAGAAGGAGAACCTGCCAACCCTGCTGGCCGATGGGACAGTGAAGGACGAATCGAGCAACGATAACTTCAAGTACACCCAGAAGCTGGCACCGTCAGCCGATATCGTGAAGTTCGGAAATGCAGACAAGGACATTTTCGGTAAAGTGCCCAAGATTTACTTGGACCAGTCAACTGGCGAGGCCTACACATTGACCGTAGACTTTGACACAGCCTTAAACGTATCTGCACTTGACGACAACGAGAAGATAAAAATCGCTGGCACGACCTGGACCTTTGACCCAGCTGTGGAACAAACAGACACATCGATTGTCATGTACATGTCTGATAAGACAGAGAGTATTTCTGTTGGCGACACCAAGGAAATAACCTTGGCCGATGGCACAAAGATAACCATTTTGGTTGTTGGAGCCAATTCAGACAAGGACTCAGCCACATTGAAGATCAACGGCAAGCAGGAGTCTGTTTTGAAGGGTGACTCTGTGACAGTTGGTGACACTGAAATCTACATCAACGACGTATTCACCTACAACATACCGGTGAACGGCGCAGCAGTAGATCTCTTCGTGGGGTCAAAGAAAGTGACCTTGGACGCAGGAGGCGCATATGCTGATGTTGATGTCGATGGCGACACTCTGACAGGGATGACCGCTAAGATAACAGGCGGCGTTGAAGCACTCACCCAGATTGACTTCAAATACACCCCATCAGACAACGACGACGACCAATACAAGTACCTGTTTATTGGAGAGAGCATAACCGACCCATTGTTTGAGTCATTCAACATGAACTTCGGCGGTATGACCCCAGACATGAAGGATGCCTCAAAGACAAGGATTTCCTTGACAAGGTCCGGTGGAGACTACAAGCTCAGCTTCAAGAACAAGGACGGTGAAGCGTACGCCTTTGACATCTTCCACAGCGACTCAGGAAGCGCAACTGTGACAAGGTATGAGGACTTCGCAGGCGCAGCCACAAACATAACAAATGGCAAGTACTTTATCCTCACTGAGGGTACTGACATCACAAAGGTCTACAAGCTGACCTCAGTTGTGACAGAAGACAGTGTGGATTACGCCAAGCTGAAGGACCTGGCCGACAACTCAGAGTTGAAGCTAAAAGTCAACGATGAGATTGGTGACACTGGTGTCAAGATCGCCGACATGAACAACAATGTCGACTGGATCACGCTGAACGAGACATCGAAGCTCACGATAACCACCGAGTTCGATGGCGCAATCGCGATAAGGAACGACCCAGACACCAACAATACCAGATGGGATATGACCTTCACTGAAGGCACCACAAACTTTGATGACCTCCTTGCTGGATCTGAGCAAGTGTTCGACATCAACATAACTGGTGACTCAGCTAATGGAGACCAAGACATAACCATCGGTGAATTGGATGTAGCCACCGCGGGCAACTGGAACACAGCTTCCGACGAAGACAACTATGTCCAGTACGGCATAACCAAGTTCGGCACCTACATGGAGAGGGAGAAGGATAACTACGGTGATTACCTAGACTTCTACTACCCCAATGAGGAGACCAGCTACCACATGTTCTTCACACCTGTTGGTGCAACAATCAGCACCACACCTGGCGGAGACACTGTGACGTACTACGAGACCAACAAGATAAACGCTGCGGCTAAATTGGCAGGCGAAATCGCCGATCCAACTGCCCAGAACTTAATTGTTGTTGGTGGTCCATGTGCCAACAAGGTAGCCTACACGTTGATGGGTAGCCCCAAAGACTGTACTGCTGGATTCCAAGAGGGCAAAGCCATACTCAAATTAATTGAGAACGGCCAGAATGTTGCTCTGTTAGTTGCAGGTTACTCTGCACTTGACACAAGGAAGGCAACAACTGTGCTGTCCAACTATGGCAACTACGCTCTCAGCGGAAAAGAGATGGTAGTGACCGGTACAAGCCTGACTGAAATTAGTGTCAGCGCTCCAACCACACAGTAAGCAAACCTAACCTTTTTCTTTTTTTATCCTTTTTTTTTCTTACACAACATTTTTAACCTCACCCAAAATATCACGCAGAATGATATCTAATTTACTTGAGATTCTTCTTCACCTGGATAAATATCTGCTGGCAGCTGTTAGGCAATTCTCAACAACGACATATGCCCTGCTATTCCTGGTTGTCTTCCTTGAGACCGGGCTTGTTGTGACTCCATTCCTGCCAGGGGATAGCCTCCTCTTTGCAGCAGGGGCGCTTGCCGCCTCAGGTGCCTTTAATATTTGGGCTCTCCTCTTGATTGTTTTCCTAGCCGCTGTTCTCGGCGACACGGCTAACTATCACATTGGGAAATATATTGGCCCCAAGATATTCAGAAAGAAATCCTCATTTTTTTTCAATAAGGAGTATCTGGCGAGGGCCCAGAGCTTCTATGAAAGGCATGGCAAAAAGACAATAGTGCTTGCGAGGTTTATACCTGTTATAAGGACATTTGCTCCATTTGTTGCAGGCATTGGCAAGATGCCCTACATTGTTTTTTTGGCCTACAATGTTATTGGAGGGGCAATTTGGTGCGCACTCTTCACACTGGGCGGTTTTTTCTTTGGCAACATCCCCTGGGTTAAGGAAAGGTTTGGCGTGCTTGTGCTCGCCATAATTTTTGTATCGTTTATACCACTGGTGAAAGAGATTCTGCCACCTCTCTTTAAGAAATTCCATTCTCTGGTTGTACGGAAAAAAAAGAAACGTTAAGCAAAGCGAAAAGTTCTTTAATCCAAAGGTCAAGTTGTGAACAATGCCAGGCAGCTACAAGGTTGTGATTTGCCCCTATTGCGGCAGGGTTCAGCTCACACAGGCCCTTAAAACATTCAAGTGCATCAATTGCGGTAAAACCCGGGCGCTATCAGCAGGGCTGAGAATCCTTAAGGAATTCAGGGAGTTTAGGCAAGCGCATGCCTTTATTCTCGAGTACAAACGGTTACAGGGATTTTCCTAGGTATATGTTGTGTTTTGTCCTGACAATTCTGAAATTTACCGTGCCTGAAACCTTAGCTGTGATAACCGTTATGCTGCGGTCCTTGAGCGCCACAATTGCCTCGTTCCTGTAACGCCCCGGGCATAGAATCTCGCCCTTGAGTGTATCTCCGAGCTTGAATGGTTTTGGCAGTGACTTTGCTGGGCGGATGTTGAAATCCTCAGGGTAAAGCTTGAGCTTGGTCTTTAACTTGGTCTCCAGCTCAGCCAGGCGGGCATAGAACTCTTCCCAGGAGAGCTGTCCCACAGGGCGCCTCCCATGCGAGTACTCCAGGAAATTCTGGATGCCCATTGTTGCACCGAGTCGTTTTCCCATCTCAACAAGCTTTGGCAGCTCGCTATCATTTATGCCCGGAAGGTAAACTGGTGCAATCACCAGCCTCGTCTTCTTTTTGGCTATGTGCTCACAAATTTTAATGACATTTTCAACTGGGTAATTCGTGCCAGCCATTTTGTCAGCGATGCCCTGGTCCGGGGAATTGAGGGAAATATTGAACTGGTTCATTCCGGCGTCAATCAGCTCATCAACCTTTTCAGATGTAAGGAGGACGCCGTTTGTGTCCATTGAAATTACAGAAACATTCTTTATCTTGGAAATGTCTGAGACAAGCTCTGTGAGTTGGGAATAGAGCAGCGGCTCACCCTGGCAGCCGATGTGAACCTCCACATCTTTAATGCCCTTGTATTCAACAATTGGCTCAAGCTCCTTCACAAGGTACTCGCGCTCGATTACAAAATCATGCATTTTTGATTGCTTACCCTCGCCAATTGAGCAGTAGATACAATTGAGAGGGCATGACGTGACTGGTTTTATTTCAAGAAGGCTAGTACCGCGGTCAACAATGCCAAAGCTGATGTTGCCAACAAGCGGGATTCCTGAGTTTTGGTGAATGTATGTGGTGGGATTTCCAGTGAGTGAGTTATTTAGCCCGTTAATCTTCTTGCCTAGGAGGAACATCACTTTGCGTCTGACTGTATCCTCTTTATCCTTTGGGAATTCAATGAAGTCCTCGCCCACACTGAACTCTCCAATAGCCTTCAGCTCGCGTGAGTCTAGGCTGAACTCAAAAATCTTGTATAGGAAGACTTTTACAAAATCCCTGTGCATGCTGAAGCGCAATCCCTCAAATGAAAGCCGGGCCATTTCCGTGCAAAGCCCGCCCTGGGTTAAATAGGTTTCGCTGTGCAAAAATTTATATAGACTATCTCCTCTGCTGTTTCTGGGGGTCGTATTATGCAAGAAGGGGAAATAAACGTAACACTTGAAACGCTCTTTGAAATCTTGAGGATGGAAAAGAAGCGAAATGAGCTGCAGCAGCTCTCCAATGGTTTTCTTGCAGAGGTTAGAACCTATCTGGAGCACAAGGAGGGCATGACCGGGCAGGGCACTGACTCAGAAAGGCAGCTCGAGAACGTGCACAAAATCCTTGAAGAGCTGTTTAATGTGCGTGAACGCAAACTCTTAGAACTTGCACGCAGCAAAGGCCCTAATATTGAGGGGTTGACTGAAGCTGAGAAATTCTTCTACACATCTCTTATTGAGACGCTGGCCAAGTTCCGTGAAACCCTTAATTCTGAAATCAGACCAGGAGCAGTGAAGGAAGAAAAACCAATAGGGGCCCAAGCTGAGGCAATCCCAGCATGCATCACAGGAAAGTTAAAAGTGTCATTTCTGTGCCCAGTGCCAAGATTCGTCGGGAAACAGCTTGAGGTTTATGGGCCTTTCAACACAGGGGAAGAGACTGAGCTGCCTGAAGAGATTGCAGAACTACTAATCCAACGCGGAAGGGCAAACAAGATTAACTGAACCTTACGCAACACACCTGCAGGCCTTTAGCCCGAGGTTCTCTGCCTTTGACTTGGTATAGAATATAACCTTGGTCTTGTTCTTGATATTGTGTGCAAAAGGGCAGTTCTTTCTGTGGTATGACTTGCCAACCTTTGAAGCCACATAACCTTTCCTGGCGTTGCTGTGCTTTAATGCAGCGGCAATGGGTTTACTGCCATGCTCCATCTCCCTAATCCTCTGGAATATATCGGCCTGGCTTGCCTTAAGCCCGTCGAGAAGCTCCATAATCCTCTCCTCTGCTTGGCTTAGTGAGAGGAAATCCCTCTGCAGCCTGATTATGTCGTTTTTTGCCAGCCTGAAAGACTTAATAACATTCTCCTCAATCTGTTGCATATTTATCACCTTAAAAATGACTACTAGATGGTAGCAAACTTACCTTATTTAAAAACCTTTTGGTTATCTGTGGAGAGACAGGGTATTCTTGGCTGGTGAACCATTTTTGGTTAAAATCTCGGACAATACCCTTTTGTGTTTTCTTCTTTTCAAGCCCACGCTAATTTTACCTCTTATAAGTAGCGATTAAATTTATAAACATATGTAGATTCCCTCCCTTCATGCCAGAATACACTATTTCAGGAACCCTTATTGATCTTGAGGTTATTGTCCGCTCTTCGCATGCAGAACCAGATGCAAATCCCGCAGGTTCAATTATGGGAGATCTGATGAGGGCGCTGATAGGAATTGAGGGTGCGAGCAAATTTAGGGTAACCTATAACACTGAAGAACAAAAATGCAGTCTGAGCCCTTTAGATGGTGTAATTACAAGAGTAATGTTCACTTCAAATTACGACCCCGCAAGAGTGCCGAGGATAGTTGAAGCAAATAAGGAGTGCATTACCTTCACACTTTCTTCTGGAATTGTCATGACCCCATCACATTGCATATACATGCAAAAACAAGGTGAGACAAAATGATAACACAAGAACAAGTGGAAGCAGCAGCGAGAAAATTTTCTGATCAGTATCTTAAGCACCCTTACACTGAAACCCCAATAACAATGGTTGGCTGGACATTCATCAAAATTGTGGCAAGGGATCTTGCTTGGCCTTTTAAGAAGAGAAACTACATTTACGGTGAAGTCCCAAAGAAGACAGATAATCTTGAAGAAATGTGCGTAATTGTGGGGCTCGATGAAAAGCCTCCTGAGAGCATGAACCTCCCGCACGAGATAGATGGGGTTAAGATATTCTATCAAAAAATGGGTAAATTCCAGCCTTATGGCCAAGAAAAGGCAGGGGATAGAAAATGAAAAAGCTGCAGATACATGGGATTGAGGTTGAATACGACGAAACAAAGCAGTACCGTTCCATAGGCGTTGTCGGCTCCACGCACGGGGGCGAAGTGTTTGACTCATATCATGTTTCTCCTGAGCACGGCCTCCACTTTCCGGAGAACCTTGAGATTATGGTGCTGGAG
The DNA here is from genome assembly GCA_903915225.1 of uncultured Candidatus Woesearchaeota archaeon. GTDB lineage: Archaea > Nanobdellota > Nanobdellia > Woesearchaeales > B29-G15 > B29-G15. Next base: position 79,279 of record CAIWSB010000089.1, on the reverse strand, counting down.
ATGGAAGGCGAGCTCTACAAGATCTCACAGCTTTTGAAAAATGGCTCGTTTCCGGGAGATAATGGCGTCATCCAACCGAAAGCAGGGGAAATTGAGCAGTACAAAAACACCCAGGAATTGTACTTGAGAATTCTAACTGGCATAAAGGATAAATCCCAAAAGATAAGCCCGGGAATTGAGCGCTTTTTGGGACAATACGGGCAGTCTTAGCAGTTTCTACACAACCATCAACTTTACCAAAAGCTATTTAAATGTGGCACTGTTCATCCACGACTATGAAAATCCCAAAGGTAATCAAAAGGTATTGTCCTTACTGCAAGAAGCACACAGAGCACAAGGTGAAGTCAGCCAAGAAGGCCACACCTGGCTCAGCCCATCCGCTCTCGCACGGCTCCAAAGTCAGGCAACGGCATCGTGGCGTTAACCGCGGCTGCGGCAACAAAGGGCGTTATTCCAGAAAGCCGGTCACTGCCAGAAAGAGGACCGGGGTAAAGCAAACCAAGAAGAATGATCTTAGGTACGAATGCTTAATCTGCAAGAAATCCCATGTGCAGCGCAAGGGCAAGCGCACCAAGAAGCTGGAGATAAAGTAAAATGAAAAACGATTCAAAGTTCATCAAGGTGCGATGCACCAAGTGCAAGAACGAGCAGGTAATATTCGGCAAGTGTTCCACAGTCGTGAACTGCCTGGTGTGCGGCCAAGAGATGGCCAGGCCATCCGGGGGCAAGAGCGACGTGAAATGCAGCATCCTGGAGGTTCTGGATTAGATGCTACTCAAGCGCGAAGGCCTGCCCCAAGAGAGCGAACTCCTTCTCTGCGAAGTAAAAAAGGTTCATTTCCATTCTGTCTTTGTGAAGATTATCGAGTACGGCATTGAGGGCATGATTCATATTTCTGAGATTGCCCCTGGCAGAATCCGCAACATACGGGATTTTGTCAAGGAAGGAAAATTCATTGTCTGCAAGACCCTGAGAGTAAGCACAGAAAAGAACCAGGTTGACTTGAGCCTAAGACGTGTCAACGACCGCGAGAGGCGTGAGAAAACCAACCAGGTTTCGCAGGAGCAGCGCGCTGAGAAGATACTCGAACAGCTAGCCAAGCTCCTGAATATGGATGTGAATGAGGTTTACAAGCTTGTCACAAATGCCCTCTTCAAGGATTACCAGTACCTTTACGATGCCTTCATGGATGTGACAGAGGGCAAGCTGGACTTAACATTTGACAAGAAGATTGCCCCAAAGCTCAAGGAGCTTATAATTGAAAAAATAAAGCCGCCAGTGAGCTACATCAAGGGGCACTTGAAGCTTGTGACATACGCACCCAACGGGGTTGAATTAATTAGGGATGCTGTTGCTAAGGTGAGAAAAGAGGTTAAGGGCAAGTTTGAAGTGAAATATCTGGGTGGCGGTGGATACTCGCTCGGCGTCGAAGCCCCGGATTACGGGACTTGCGAGGACATCCTCAAAAATGTTCTTGAGAATTTCCAGTCCAATTTCTCTGGCCAGGTGGAATTCGAGAAGGCTTAGTATGGCTAAACACATTCTTAGGTGCACCAAATGCGGGAAATACACCCTGCACGAGGAATGCCCCTGCGGCGGCAAGGCTCAAGAAGTAAAGCCGCCACGCTATTCACCTGAAGACCCGTACGGGGATTACCGCAGGAAGGCTAAGGAACAGGCCTGGCGCGAACAAGGGCTTCTTTAGTTCCTAAAAACGTGCCAGGGCATACAAATCAGGCTTCTCCCTGTCTGGAGTGTAAAACAATGACACTGTGCGGACGTTCTGCGTGCCAAGCATCTCAAAGAGCTTGTGCTTGGGCAGGGTTTTTGGTATCTCATTTGCCACAACCACAGCAGTTTCCCATGACTCCGGCTTGCGACTCTGGAGGCTGAAATCAGCCCCGAGACCCTTGGTTATCAACCCGAAGTCAACTGTGTTGTTCTTTACTTTCGTGTTCGGCGCCCTGCCAACCTTTTCAGCGCCCAATGCCTCGTTTATCTTTGGAAGAGCCCTGCAGTATTCATTGAAAGGCACAGCAGGAACGCTTGGGGCAATGTTGAGCTCATCGAAATGGTGGTCTGGCCAGATTGCGTAAACTATGTTTGGCACGTTTCCGTAAACCTTCACATACATTCTGCCAAGTGCAAACCCCGCAGCGAGCAAGTCATTTGGCTTGAAGATACCTCGGCTGTTCTCAAGCCCCCATCCTATTTTGTCACCGCAGATTAGGTCGTAAAGTCCCAAACCCTTGTTCCTGATTTGGAGCAGCATCTCATCTGCTCCGACATCAGCCAGCTCATGCCCTTGGATTTTCCAATCAGCTCGCGAGGGCTCGTTTCCAGCAGTAATCTTTCGAACGTAAACAACACGCTCTTTGAGTTCTGGGAACCTGTCGTAAAACCGGGGAACTTTCACAGAGTCTGTTAGCACATGCCATGTAATGTCAAGTCCGTGGTTTCGCAGGAACTCATCAAAGCCGCTGATTGTTGTGCCCCTGTCAACAAGATCCTCAACAATCACAGCCCACATATTGTCATGGAGCATTCCATTTTTGATGTAATGGTCCAGCCCAATGAGCTTGGTTTTTTCTGCCGTGTTCTCAGCCTGGTAGGATGTGGCGATGAACGGAATAAACCTTGGTGGTTCCAATCCGTTTGTGTCTGCAAAGCTCCTGAAGTGCGGATAAAGGGCATAGAAGAATGCATACGCCCCACGTCCGGGCACCAGGAAAACATCCGGAAGCTTACCCCGCTCGCGCACCAGATGCCCCAGCTCAAACATGAACCGCTCGAACATTAGCGGGGCAACGTCCACAACATCCTGATAGTCTGAGTAAATCCTGCCGTCAGGTAACGGAGCCCGGTATATGTGCTGGCCGAAGAAATCCTCAACTGGTTTTGTGTTTTCCCCCATTTACAAACATAAGCAATCCTTGTTTTTAACCTTTTTTGTGATGTAAAACATATTTCCATCTCAACACAAAATATTTAAACAAACCGGGCTTCTGACGAGGGAATGGCATGGCAAGTAACGCAGTTAAAAAAAGTACCCAAGCTCAAGGACAGCATATTTGTTGAAGGCCTTCCTGGCATTGGCAATGTGGGCAAGATTGCAATTGACTTTGTTATAGACCAGCTTAAGCCTGTTGAGATATATGATTTTTATTCCCATTCAATGCCCCACTCTGTTTTTGTGAACAAGGACAGCCTGGTTGAACTGCCCAAGATAAGGATGTATGCCCTGAAGCGCGGCAGGAAGCCCGACTTGGTGATAATGTCCGGTGACATTCAACCTATTGATGAGATTTCCAGCCATGAGTTTGTTGAGACCGTGCTGGCCATGTCAAAGGAATTGGGCATCAAAAGCATTATCACTCTGGGAGGAATTGGTATGAGCCAATTCCCCAAGGACCCTCATGTTTACATCACAGGGAATTCCAAAGAGGCAGTTAATGCATTTGCAGACAAGACAACACGGCGCTCGCTCGTAGGCGTTGTTGGCCCAATTGTGGGGGTAACAGGGCTAATGATTGGGCTTGCTGGGAAGCAGAAGATGCCGGCTATTGCATACCTGGTGGAAAGCTTTGCACACCCACTGCATGTGGGCACAGCAGAGGCCCGAGTGCTGCTGGAATTGCTGGATAGAAAACTCCAACTGGGACTTAAGCTAAAAGAGTATGACAAGAGCATTGCGGAGCTTGAGAAAGCAGTTCGCTCGAAAATCAAGGAAATGGAACTCACGCCAACGCCGTTAAGGCAAAATAAAGAGACAAGCTACATAGGATAAAGAGGTTGATACAAATGGCTGATTTTAAGGTTACAAAATGCATTGCTCGCGAAGTTCTTGATTCCAGGGGCAACCCCACTGTAGAGGTGGAGCTGCACACAGCAGATGGCTTTTCCACTGCTATCGTGCCATCAGGTGCATCCACCGGAACCTACGAAGCACTTGAACTGAGGGATGGTGGTTCGCGCTACTTGGGCAAGGGCGTGCAGAAGGCTGTGGCAAATGTTGGCGATATAGCACGGGGAATCCGCGGTTTTGATATCCGTGAACAGGAAAAGCTGGATAATTACATGATTAAGCTTGATGGCACACCCAACAAGACCAAGCTGGGTGCAAATGCAATACTTGGCGTCAGCATGGCTGCAGCGAGGCTTTCATCCAACCTCTCCGGTATGGAACTCTACGAGTACCTGGCAAGGCTTGCAGGCACAAAGCCCAAAATGGTTGCCCCATTTGCCAACATTGTCAATGGCGGCCAGCACGCTAGCGGGGACTTAAAGATACAGGAATTCATGATCGTTCCGCGAATGCCCAAATTTGCAGACTCCATGAGGGCAGTCTCTGAAGTTTACCACACCCTCAAGGGACTCCTGAAGGAACGTTACGGCAAGAACTCTGTGAATGTTGGCGATGAGGGAGGATTTGCCCCGCCATTCAAGACCGGAGACGAGGCACTAAAAACAATAAGGGATGCAATAGAAAAGGCTGGCTATAAGGGCAAGGTTGAGCCTGCCCTGGATGCAGCTGCATCAGCCTTCTTTTCAAATGGCATTTACGGGCTGGAGCAGCCATTCAACTCAAAGCAATTGGTGGATTATTGGAAGAGGCTAGTCGCAGATTATGGCGTGGTCTCCCTGGAGGATCCTTTTGCTGAAGATGATTTTGAGGGCTGGGCATTGCTGACCAAGGCCCTGGGCTCAAAGATTCCAATAATTGGAGACGATTTGCTGGTTACCAATGTAAATCGTATAAAGATAGCAGTTGAAAAGAAACTCTGCAATTCTCTGCTGTTGAAGGTGAACCAGATTGGCTCGCTTACAGAGGCTATTCAGGCAGCAAAGCTGGCCATTTCCAATAGCTGGGGAGTGATGGTTAGCCACCGCTCGGGTGAAACAGAGGACACGTTTATTGCTGATCTATCTGTTGCACTTGGTTGCGGGCAGATAAAGATAGGCGCGCCCTGCAGGAGCGAGCGAACTGCAAAGTACAATCGCTTACTGAGGATATCTGAAAAGCTCTGAATTTCTTCCAAAAGACCGGGGTTTTTGTGAAAGGGTTTCACAAAAGCCGGGATTATTTTAATTAACGCAGCTATTTCCATTTCTTCCGGTGATTACAATGGTAAACAATAAGGATATAAAAATATTGAGCCATCTGAGGCGCGATTCCAGGGAGACGCTGACAAACATAAGCAAAACAACTGGTATTCCCACAAGCACAATTTTTGACAGGCTTAAAACCCAGGAAAGAACGCTGATAAAACGTTACACTGCCTTGCTCAACTTTCAGAAGCTTGGCTTCAAAACAAGAGCAAATATTATTCTGCGCGCAGGCTCAGAATCTAGGGGGGCTTTGGAGAATTTCCTAGCAAGCCACCCAAGTGTAAATACGCTGTTCAAACTAAGCGATGAATACGACTTTCTGGTTGAAGTTATATTTCGGGACGGGAAGGACATGGACTTTTTTTTGCAGGAATTAAGGCGCGCATTTCCAAATACAGAGACGGAGGTTTTCCCAATAATTCTGGAGTTCAAGCGTGAGGCCTTTCTTGCAGATCCTCAGCTTTCAGAGCGTTTGCTATTGCCTTGACAAGGCGAAGCGGCGTTTCTGATATAAAAGTATTTTAGGGTCCACTAAAAATAGGGGGACAAATGGAAAAACACATACACACAGTAAGATTTGGGGGGCTCCTTGGCCTTGCCTCACTTGGGGCAGGCGCATACCATGGCTATTGCCATGCCAAGGGAATACCCCTTGCACCAAACCTGGATTGGACAATGAAGTATGGGCCAACGGTTGTCCGGGCCGGCCTTGGTGGAATCACCGGCGGCCTGGTTGGCCTGCTGGGCGGCGGGGCAGTTGGAGGCTTGGTAGCCTCGGATGCAGGGAACGGCCTCGCTAAAATCATTGCGAAGAGTTCCGCCGGGGCCCTGTCTGGGGCTGCAATAGGCGTAGCTGCTGGTGGCACGATTGGGGGAGCATATGGTGCAATCCAGACTCTGATAGGCTACGGCATTGGGTCAATTATAGGGCATATTTTTTAGTTTTTTGCCCCATAATTCCATTTATTGACCACTCCAGTATGATAAAATTTAAATAGTTGAAACTCTCCTTCGTGCACAGAATTTAAATAGGGGGTGTTCTGAAGATGAATGATTCAGAAAAGAAAGCAGGGAAATCAATAGCAAAGTATGTTCTTCCGCCAGTGCTAATGGCAGCTGTAGCTTTTGGGGCAATGGGGGCTGCGCCTTCAAACGCCAATCAGCAGCTACACCATGACACGCTTGAGACCTGCGTGTCCGCAGATGGTTTCAAGGAGCCTACGTGCAGTCCGGATTACAGGCGCTCAGTCTCAGTCCAGCCTATTATTGGGTTCAATGACTGTTGGGGCGCATACGCCGAAGCAAGCATAGGGCTTGGTGAAATTCTTGGAGACAGACCACTTCAAAGCGAGCTCTCTGTATTTGCTAATTTTTCAACATTGGGATATGTGCTCAATCGGGATTTGAATAAGCAATTCTCCTTAAACCCTGGTTTCATGGGCGATGCCTTTGGTGCCTCATGGGACTTGGCAAGGTTCAGCAGCTGGAACTACGAGGACGGCCCGCATGGGGTTGGTATTGACGTTAAGTGGACTGGAATAGTTTCAATGGAAGGTCAAGACAGGAATTTGTACCTTACAGGCTCAATAGGTGGCCGTGTCTTTTATCCCCTTATTGAGGCAGGGGTGCGAGCAACCTGGCTTTGCGGAATTGCCCACATAAATGGTGGTGTGGATCAGCACCTCTACAAATTTTCAAATTTTGAGTCGCCTGCGTGGGAAGTTTACTTCGGCATCCCAATCCCGTTCAAGCTGTAGGCCACAGAAAATAATTTAAGCCCGCTTTGTGTAGTATAATAATTAACATTATCAAAGGGGGTGGTTCAAGATGAAGAAACTAATTTTGGGATTGGTGATTATTGTCCTGTTACTTGTGGCCGGTTTCTTTGGTTACAGGGCAATGAATAAAATTCAGGTAAAGGAAGGGCTCACAGGCCCATATTTCCTGGTTTTCACAAACCTCACAGGAGACTACAGCAAATCTGGGGTTGCAATAGACAAAGTAAACAGCTTCCTTAAGAGTAATGGGATCAACAGCACTCAGGCATTTGGGATTTATTTTGACAACCCCGCGCTCGTTGAAACCAGCAAGCTTAGGAGCATTGTAGGGTATATTATAGGGAATGAGCAGTATGTCAAGCTTATTTTGAAGGCTGATAAACAAGTCAAATATGCAAAGCTCTCAGAGGCAACCCGTGTTTTTGCAGAGTACCCCTACAAAGATAAGCAATCAATAACACAGGGTATTGCAAAGGTCTATCCTGCCATTGCTAAGTATTTGGCAGCGAAAGGATATACTATGGGCTCTGTGATGGAGATTTATGATTTTTCCGCTGGAAAGATAATCTACCAGACGGGAATTAAAAAATAATTCTTTTTTTGTTATTATATCTTTGTTATAATATCTTATTACATTCCCAAAAGTATGAATGCTCAAAAAATCACCGCAACCTTTAATAATCCTTAGTCAATAGGCGCAATTTATGATTCTAAAAGAGCCGACACCGGAACTGCTCAAGGCCTGCAGCATTGCAGCCCAGGTTAGGGAATATGCAAGAACCCTTGTGAAACCAGGGGCTTCGCTTCTTGAGGTAACGGACAAGCTGGAGAAAAGAATCCATGAGCTCGGTGCAGAGCCTGCATTTCCAACCCAGCTCTCACTAAACCATATCGCTGCCCATAACTACCCGGATGCAGGTGAAAAGCTCGTACTCAGCAATGAGGTAGTCAAGATAGATGTTGGTGTGCATGTAAAAGGCTACATTGGAGACACTGCTGTAACAGTAGACCTCTCCGGCAAGTATGGAAAAATGGTTGAGGCAGCAGAGGCTGCCCTGGCTGCTGCAATTAAGGTGGTAAAACCAGGTGTTGAGCTCCGGCAGATTGGTGCAGCAATACTTGGTGAAATTTCAAAGCGTGGCTTTTCGCCAGTGCGAAACCTCTCTGGGCATGGGCTTGACAGTTTTGAGATACACTCTGCTCCTAACATTCCGAACTATGACAATGGAGACACAACACGGCTTGAGAAAGGCCAGCTGATAGCAATTGAGCCATTTGCAACAGATGGCGCAGGCATCGTGCAGGAGGGTGCATATGCAACACTCTTTGCACTAGTTAAGGAGGCACCGGTACGTTTACCAGCAGCAAGAAAGATCATGAAATATATTGCTGAGAATTACGGTGAGCTGGTTTTTGCCAAGCGCTGGCTCAAGGCGAAATTCCCTGCAATTGAGGTGGAGTTTGCCCTGCGCACAATGCTCCAGGCCGGCATCGTGCGCGCATATCCGCCATTGGGCGAGCAGCAGCGCGGCATCGTAACGCAGGCAGAACACACAGTACTCGTGACTGACCCTGCACTTGTTCTTACGTCCCTGTCCCAACAATCCTAGATGCTGAAAGTATTGTTGAAGCGAGAATGTTGAATATGAGAATCACTGCAAAGGTTATGAAGCAGTAAAGGAGTGTGCTCTTCACAAGATTCTGCCCCTTGAGATAATTCTCAGAGAGTTTGTCAGAGCCGTTTTCAATCCCATTTACCAGGACAGTCATTATGTAGACAATCTCAACCACATATATTCCCACCACAAGTTGGAAGAAGTACGCGGGCACGCCGTCACCAAGCATCGAAGCAAAGGTTTCCCAGCCGCTCGCGCCCCCAGTTGTGCTGGCTGTTGGGAGACTTTTGCCAACTTCCCTCAGCTGGCCCAGGATGTTGACTATCATTGAGGTTATCCCAATTACAATCCCAGATATTACCGGGGCCATGAAGCTAATCTGCTGCTTCAAGCTGGAAATTACCTCTGCCATAAGGTCTTGAAGCCGCTCGTTAACACGGTGGATTTCCTTGATGTATTCTGCAACTGTGAGCATTGTGCGTGAGGCAATCTCGGGCCCGCGCTTTGCACTCTCTATGAGCACCTTCATTGAGCTTTTTATAACATTTGATGGGAAGAACACAAGTGCCCCGTTCTTCTTATTGAATATGGCCTCGCGAACACTCATGCCCAGGTTGCTCACGTTCTTTGCCACAATTGTAAAGAATGTACCAGAGCGGGTGTCCTTCATTATCTCTGCCACATTCTGGAATGCTATCTCGGTTGGAATCCCGTCTCCTATCCTGTTCCCAAGCTGGAACAAACCTGAGGCAAACTCATTCTCCAGCTGCTTTGTCTCATTGCGAATCTTAATCACGTTTTTGGAGCGCAGCTGAAAATAGATTCCAAACCCAAGCCCTATCCCCAAAACAGCAAGCACGCTGAGCAATGCAGCGCCAAGCCCGTAGGGACCTATAATTGCTGTTTTGTAAAGATTATCCTTGTAGCCAAAAAGCTGGAAGTTCATGAAGAAGGGCTTTTCAGCAGTGAGCACATTTATTGGCACAACATACCTATGTACCCATGGGTAGAGCCCTATTATTATTAGTGGGATAGCTATCATCAGTGAAATCCACAGCGGGTTTATTTTCAGCTCATAGCTGCCTATCTTTACTATTATATTCTTGTATTTTTCATATTCAGGGAACTCGCTTGAAATGTCAGATTCGCCGTAGCCTGTTGGTCTCTTGGTGAGTACTATCCTGCCAAACACATAAACAATTATTGGAAGGGTAACATCATACAGCACAGCCAAATACAGCGCGAGGGCGTTTGGCGTCATAGTCTTTGAGGTCATGAAGCTGGTAATCATTGGCAAAATCACAAGCCCCAGCACAGGCAGTACTATCCCTAGCATAACGAGAATCGTAATAGGCGACGTGAGCTCATGGGTATAGTGGAGCATTTTCTCATATGTCTCAGAAAGCATAACATCCAGTGATTTCTCAAGAAGGGCCAGCCTGCGGTCCTCTGAAGGCTCCAGGAGTGAGGATTCAACAAGATGGAAGGCCTCGATAAATTCCAGGTTCCATTTGCGCCAGCTCTCCAGGTAGGCATCCAATGACATCTTGATTGTGTCATACTTGCCGGTCTCCACATCCCAGAGGACTTTCCTGAGGTCAATTGATAGTGGCGCGCTCAAGTGCTCGGCAGCAAACTGGATTGCATTCTCCAGGTTTGAGGTGTGGCGCATATACGTAACCACATAGAAAATGCACTGCACCATTTGGTTGCTGGCCTTAAGGCGCCAGCTGTTGGCCATGAAATGTGGGAGCTTCCTGAATAGAAAAATCAGGATTACACCCATCAGCATGAAATAAATCACAAAACCCATCTTTTGGAAGATGGCAAATGAAAGGACGCCACCAAGTATCATGAATATTATCGGGCCCACCAGGGCAAAAGAGAGTACTCCCGTCGGGGTGACCCCCAAGTGGGTTATGTTAATAGACTCCTGAAGCTCAACATCCTCCTTGGGGCTGGGCCTGAGTCTAAGGAACTCCGAGAAACGACAGGCCTGCTCGTAATAGGAGAGGTTTTTGGGTAGGAATTCATGCTTGAACTTGTTGTACTGGTCTGTGGTGAGCTTTTTAGAGCGCACTGGAGTAAGCCTTGATTCGCCCAACTCTGTGGCAATCCTGGCCTTGTACTTCTCAATTATATCCTCTTCCCCCATTTTAGGCCTGCTGCTTAATCTTCTCCACTGCTTTCTTTAGCCAATCATCCCAGAGCAGGAAAATCCTTTTACTGTCCATTTTGCCCCTGTCAGCCTTCACCTGCTCGCAGACACGGTGGAACTGGTCGTTGGCCTGCACCACAAATTCAGCCTCAAGCAGAATATCCAGCTTTTCCTTAGCTGCCACTTCCACAATTCTTTCCTTTGTCTTGGCCCTTAGAAGTATGTTGTCCCAAACCGCATCCCAGTTGCCAGCCCATTCCTCCACATTCTCTGCAATTTTCTTGAGCACCTCAATCTCACCTTCTAGCAGATCCTTGGTGGGCTTGAGCTCATCATCTTTCGCAGAGTATTTCATTAGATCAACAAAGCCATGCTCACGGAGCGGGTCATCAACCCATTCTTTTCTTACTTCAGAAATCTGTGTCACGCGTTTCCACTTATGGAGTCCGTCAGGGCTCTTAATTGGGTTGCATACAATTATAATATCCGTTGCCTTGAAAGAGGTTTTTGGAACACCAAGATCATTCACAACCCTGTCGTAAACACCGAAAGGTGAATCGCCGTGGATTGTTCCTGCGACAACGTTGGCCATTGCCCCAACACGCATTGCTTCGTACAAAGCAAGGGCCTCAGTACTTCTAACTTCTCCAATAATGAGGCAGGAGTCACCCATCCTGAGGGTTGTCCTTAGGCCCTCATCAGCAGGCACCTCTGATGTGTTCTTGGACATTGCAGAGGCAACCTTCATGTGCTGTATGTTGTAGTTGAGCTCGCGGAGCGCATCTGTAGGGAGCTCTAGCGTGTCCTCAATTGTGATAATCCTGTATTTTCTCATAATCTCAGTCAAAACAGCACCCAGGACTGAAGTCTTACCAGCTGACCTTGTTCCTGCCACAAGAATTGTTCGAGCTCCATCAATAATAAAACTTATTAGCCCGGCGGCCAGCGGAGTTAGCATTTTGTTCTGGATAAAAAGGGGCAGCGTCCATGGCTTGTCTCTGTGCCTCCTGAATGCATATGCCAGTCCACTGGGGTTTAGCGGTTTGGATATGACTGCAACCCTGGCTCTTGCTCCTGGCAGCACGATACCGGTGTCAAGTATTGGGTTAGCCTCATCCAACGGCCGGCCGGAAACCATCCTCAGCTTTGTCGCCCAGGATTCCACTTCGTTAGGCGTTGGGATTATGTTGGTCTTGCAATCCCCATAAATCTCATGCACTATGAATATTGGGGTTTGACCTGTGGGCGAGTTAACAGTTATATCCTGTACAGCCTTGTCCTGCAGCAGCACCTCAATCAGCCCGAAGCCAACTGTGTAGCGCACAAGAATCTCAGCCAGGAGGTTGAGCTCTTCCTCGTTCATGTGAATTGAGTTGTACTCTGCAAGCTCCTCAATAAGATCATGCCCCACATTCATGAAGACCTGCCTCATCCTGGAGGGGTCAACAAACTCCTGCTCTGTTGGTTTGTGGGAGGAAAGGATTTTCTTGGCCTGATCCAGCAGCTCGTATTTTTCTTCAGAAAGATTAAACTCAGGAGGCATCAAATGGTAAAGGTACTGCACAGTGTCCTTTAGCTTGAAAATGGTTATCTCGCTCCCCCCTGACAGCTTGTAGGTGTCAATCTCTTCAGAGTCATTTGGGAAGGTTGACATAAGCTTGGTGAACATGAAATCAGGCTTAATAGAAGGCATGAAGATTTTTCTGTAAATGTCCCTGTCTCCAACCTTGTACCCAGCCAGGAATGGCTTGGCTTGCTTGAGCATCTTTGTTTTTGCGAGCTCACTCACAATCACACGGAGCATCTCAAGGTAGTTACGGGTGCATTCAGCCCGTTCTGGAGATGCATCCCCTGGTTGCTCATTCTTTGCCTCACGCCCCCACCGTTTTGCACGGACAAATGCACCCAGCGGGTCACTCTTAATCAGCTCAAAAAGAACATTCTTTATGCGCATGTAATAGATGCTGGCCAGGTCAATGCAATCCGGTGCGTTGAGACGGTCTATGCCAAAGGTATCGCTGTCATGAGTTAAGCGTGAGTAAACCTTGGCAATCTCCTTGAGTATTGCAGTCTGCTCAATCTCATACTCGTAATTGTGCTTTTGTGAGAACACAATTTTGGTTGTTGACTCAACCACATTGAGGGTTTCAATGACCCTTGCCATGCAGTTCTCATTATCCTCAATGGAGGGTGAGTAGGCGCATTTGTTACAGTCGAACGAGAGGATTGTTTCATCCCCCTCATGCTCTACAGAATAAGGGCACCCCTCTTTTTTTTCTTCTCCAGCCATTTTTGTATCACTAGACCATGGCAACAAAAGTTATTTATCTCAGTTGCCCAAAAAAGAGTAGTAGTTGTATATAAATATGTCGGTGTGACCATGGCGGAACAAAGAGGCGGACTTTTCGGAAAACCCAAGCCGCAGGGAGAGGCTGGGATTGAAGACAAGGCAACAATTGATGCAGTCAATGTAACAAATCTTAGCCGGCGCGTCAGGGTTGTGGAAGAGCGTTTCTTCAACATCCAGAAACAGCAGCAGGTAAACGAAGAGAGCCTACTGGAGTTCAGCCGCAGCTCGGCCAATGAGCTTAAGATTCTGGGCAAGGAGCTGGCTGAATTGAAGTTACAATTCATTGAACTCAGGGATAAGCTTGAGCGGACGAGCGAGCAGCTGGAAACCAAGGCGTCGGATTCCGAATTCTTGGTGTTTAAGAAATACCTTGAGCTGTGGCGCCCGGTGAACTTCGTGACTGCTTCAGAGATGGAACGGGCAATTCAGGAAGCCTTGGCTAAAAGGTCAAGGAAGGACAAGGTTTGATCCCGTTTTTTGCTTAATAGAAAAATTTAAATATAGAGGAGGAATTTTTAAATAGAAAGATGCCCTTGTTCGGTGGTCCAAAAAAGAGTGATACGGCAGCTGTTAAACCAGCCAGGCCTCCTTTACCTATAGATAAGATTCTAGAAATGCGTGGCAAGGGTTTATCCAATAACCAGATATGCGAATCCCTGCAGCGTGATGGCTATTCCACAACACAGATTTTTGATGCTCTAAACCAAGCTGATCTGCGAACTGGCATCGGGTCAACAGGAATGTCGCCCATGGAAGGGCAGCCTGATAAGCCCATGTTCTCTGATACATTAGGCCAAATGCCCCAGCCACCACAACAGTATGCGCCTGAGGAGTCCTATGCGCAACCTGCAGCGCCATCAGTGGGTATGACCGAAGAGGAGCTGGTGGAGAAGATTGAGGAGGTCACAGAGACCATAATTGAGGAAAAATGGAAGGACTTTGTGGAGACTGTTGAGAAAATAATTGAATGGAAAACCTCATTCACTGAGCGTGTGGATGAGATTGACAAGGAGCTACAGCACCTGCGCCAGGAGTTCGACAAGCTGCACACCGCGCTACTAAGAAAGGTTGAGCAGTATGACAAAAGCATGGGCAACGTGGGGGCGCAGCTCAAGGCCATGGAAATGGTTTTCAAGGATGTGTTACCCAAATTTACGGAGAATGTTAAGGAACTCTCAAAATTCACTGAGGGTGTTTCTTCTAGGAAGAAAAAGGCGGCTGATAACTAGTCCTTTGTGAGATAGGTTACTGCAAGCATTGACAACAGCAGAATAAAGAACATACCAATTATCTTAGGGTTAAAAACTGTCTTGAAAACATTTGATTGGAAATTACTTGTTGCCGAAGCATTCACAGATGAACTAGAGTTTGAGTTAGAAACGTCTCCAACGAGGAGTTTTTCACCGAATATATTACCCATTGAGTAAATTATGAGGAATATCATTGCGCCAAACACCCAGCCAACTGTGCCAATGCGTCTAGTCCCCCCCATAAATGTAGTTATGTCTGTCTTTGTCATGCCCATGAACATGGGGATTGCAAAGAGGAAGAAAAAGAACACAATCATCATGGCAATCCAGGGGAGCATTAACTTGAGCATCTTCACAAGGTCTGGGGTCATGGCTGCAATCAGTGTTACCATCAGGGCGATTATTGCATTGAGATTGTGTTTGCCCTCCCCAAATACCTTTACTAGCTCTAAAAGGCCATACAGGATTGCAAAAAGGAAAAGGATAATAAAAATTACAGAAAATTTATCCAGCAATCCTAAGTTGAGTGGTGTGGCCATAGCTAATCTTTAAGCATGTTCTGGAAGTATTCTATGATCTTGCCAAAGCCTTTCTTGCCTTCACCCGCTGGGCCTTTGCCACCTATGATGACAAACACCACAATGAGGAAGACTGCCAGCACGATAAGCATTGCCCTGGTCTCAGGATCCCCTAGGAACCCAAGCCCCCAAGAGAATGTGCCGCCCGTGCTCCACCAGCCCGCTGCCCAGCCGAAGATATAAATCACGTAGCCAAACGCGAGGAGTATCACAACCATTGATAATGCAGAGCCCTTGATGTTAAGGTTGTGGCCAAATATCCCCACAATGAGCATTAGCATGATTATTGCAATAAGGACTACACCCACATTGGGTATTGCCTTATTAATTATTGACACGGGGTCCGAACCCGAAGGATATGTACCCGTAACATGGGGAATCACAAACAGAATTCCCATAATGAGGGCGATTATAACATGGGTTCTTTTGTTATTAGGCCCAAATATGTTAATTCTCTCCAGTACTGCAAATATCACTGAAAAAATCAGCAGGAAAGGCAGCAATGAGTCTGCAACCCCGAGCCTGTCGAACCAGGCAAACAAGTCTGTGAAATTGGTCATTTTTTTTACCTCCAATTATTTGGACTCCTTTTTCGTTTTTGTTCCGCCAACAACCGCGAACATGATACCCACAACAATAACAAGCAGGAATATGCCTGCCACCATATCGTTGTTTCCGAATTGGATGATGAAATTCCAAATCGGGCCAAGCCAGCCCAGGGCTCCAAAAAATATGAGCACAAGAGCGATGAATATTATTACAAAAAAGGCCCATTTCCATTTGCCCTCAAGTGAGATTCCTTCCTTGCCCTGCACTAGCATCCCTATAAGTATAAGGAAGAAGAATGCAAAGAGCATCATCAGGACCATGTTGGATGATACTTCTGTTATGATGGAAACCAGCCTGACAGAGGCCACGACAAAGAATGCAATCACAAAAGCCACAATAGCATCCAGGTTTTTCTTCGTGGTTTCAACATCGTCAACCTTGATAGTGCCGAAAATCTTTGACTTTTCAAGCACTCCAAACACAACTGTGAAAACCAGAAGGAACGGCAAGACTACATCATAGAGGCCTATTCTGTTCATGAATTCAATTACGCCTCGGAAGGTGCTCGCCATCTTTTTGTAAACTGGTATGGACGCAGGAAGTATTTAAATGTTTCGTTGAGTTGCTCCGAGGGAGAATGGGGTTTTTGAGCATTGGGAAAAATGAGAAATAAACATAGGAGATTGGGAATTATATAGTAATAATAGATTAAATTAAACTGCCAAGAAATGGAAGTGATTAACAAAAATGCAGCGGGCAGCAATAGTGACGCCGCCCGGCCGGGGGCAGCCCCCTACGGGGTGGCAGGGGGACGAGCGGAGCGAGGACGGCCGCCAGAGTTGTTGCTGCCTTCAGAAAAATCTTCACAAAAAGTGTGCTCTCAAACTTGATATTTTGTTGGCAAGCGAAAGATTTATATACATTCAAAAATTTCTAGATAGAATAATCTTCTTAAAATGGGATCAATTCTGAGAGGGTGTTAATCTGATGGAAGAGAACGCAAACATACTAAAAACAGGAACAACCACAGTGGGTATTATGTGCAAGGATGGAATTGTGCTGGCTGCAGACAAACGCGCAACAGCAGGGAATTTCATTGCTGACAACAAGGCAAAGAAAGTGCATGAGATTACAGATGACATTGCCGTGACAATCGCAGGCAGCGTTTCGGATGCACAGCTGATTATAAGGGTGCTGAAGGCAAACATAAACCTTAAATCCATCACCACCAGAAAAACCACTAGTGTTAAGGAAGTTGCCAATTTCCTCTCTGGCGTTATTTACAACAGCATAAGGCAGTTTTCCGCAATACCCAGCGTCGCTCACTTTGTGCTGGGTGGTAAAGAAGGAGATCGCTTTTTGCTCTTTGATATTTATCCAGACGGTTCTCTCACTGAGATGGATGATTTTGTCTCCTCTGGCTCGGGCTCAGTAATGGCCTACGGAGTTCTTGAGAACGACTACAAGAAAGGCTTGACAGTCGCAGACGGCATTAAGCTCGCCCTCAAGTCGCTGAACGCAGCCCTGAGGAGGGACAGTGCCTCTGGTTCTGGCTACGATGTCGTTACCATAACCAGTTCTGGAATAAAAAGGGTAATTGAGAAGGACCTGACACAGGATCTCACTAAGTAAGGGGTGCCGATAGTGCCGGACATAATAAAAGAAATACTTAAGTATATCCCTGAGAACAAGATAAGCGAGGCTTGCTTTGAGGGGGCAAACATTGTCCTTTATACCAAGGACATACAATTCTTTCTAGAGAATGGAGGCTTGATAAAAAATATTGTCAACCAGATAAAGAAAAGGATTGAGCTCCGCTCTGACCCAACTGTTTGCATGGACCCTGATGAAGCTAAGTCCGTGATTACAAAAATGATGCCCGAGGATGCTGGCATAACCGATATCATCTTCGATTCCCAGCGCTCCAAAGTGATTATTGAAGCAGAGAAGCCAGGTGTGGCAATTGGCAAGAATGGCGAGATTCTGAATGAAATCCGCGAAAAGACATATTGGATTCCAGTCATTCGGCGCACTCCGCCGATTAAATCCACAATTATTGAGAATATTAGAGGAGTGCTCTACGAGAACTCTGATTACAGGAGAAAATTTCTTGACAAGGTTGGCCACAGGATATACGATGGATGGATACGCGAGAAGAAAAATGAATGGGTTCGCGTTTCAGTGCTGGGCGCAGGCCGCCAGGTTGGCCGCTCTTGTTTCCTAGTGCAGACCCCTGAAAGCAGGATACTCTTGGATTGTGGAATAGATGTGGCTGCAAATGAAAAAGATGCGTATCCGTTCCTGGATGCCCCTGAGTTTGACCTGAAAGAATTGGATGCTGTGATAATTTCCCACTCGCACCTTGACCACTGCGGTTTTGTCCCTTACCTCTTCAAGTACGGCTACCGCGGGCCCATCTACTGCACAAAGCCCACAAGGGATGTCGCTGCACTGCTGCTGCTGGATTATGTAAAAATCATGCGCTCTGAAAACAAGAAGCCACTCTTTGGGCAGGATGAAATCAAGGAGATGGTAAAGCACACAATCACTCTGGAATATGAGGAAGTCACGGACATAACCCCTGATTTTAGGATTACGCTCTACAATGCAGGCCATGTTCTGGGTAGCTCAATGGTTCACATGCACATCGGCAACGGGCTCCATAACTTTTTGTACACAGGAGACATGAAGTTTGGGAAGACTCAACTGCTGAACCCCGCCTCAACAGTATTCCCTAGACTGGAGACAGTCATGATGGAATCCACTTACGGTGGGAAGGATGATGTGCTGCCCAACCGTGCAGAGGCCGAGATGGCACTCCAGGAGATTATACAAAAGACAATGGAGCGGCGTGGCAAGGTGCTGATACCCGTACTGGGAGTTGGCCGTGCACAGGAAGTCCTTGTGATTCTAGAGAAAATGCAGCACGAAGGCAAGCTGCCCGAGGATGTGCAAGTCATTATTGATGGAATGGTATGGGATGTGACTGCAATCCACACCACCTATCCAGAGTACCTCAACCGTGACCTGAAGAAGATGATTTTCCACAAGGACACAAACCCTTTCCTATCACCATTGTTCAAGCGCATCGGCTCACAGCGCGAGCGCATGAAGATAATTGAGGAGACCGGGCCTTGCGTAATTCTGGCGACTTCGGGTATGCTGGTTGGTGGGCCATCTGTTGAATACCTAAGGCACTTGGCTGACAACCCACGCAATTCGTTATGTTTTGTCTGCTACCAAGGCGCGGGTTCGCTTGGCCGCAGAATTCAGAGGGGAGAAAGAGAAATCATAATGACTGCCAATGGAACAAACCAAGAAATGGTAAACATAAAGATGGAGGTTTACACACTAAGCGGGCTCACTGGCCACTCTGGCAGGAACGAGCTGATGAACTTCATCCAGCACTGCAACCCCAGGCCCAGCAAGGTTATTCTTAATCACGGTGAGAACTCGAAGGTGCTAAATCTCACTAGCTCAATACATAAAAAATACAGGATTGAGACAATCGCACCGAGAAACCTCGAAGCAGTCAGGATTAAGTGAATTCTTTTTGGGATGTAACTCTCGACAAACAAAAGTTTTATATACCAGTTAGGGAATAAATATTCTCGGATATCGAGGGAGACCATGGAAAAAAAATTGCTGGTGATTTTGGTTCTTTTGTGCATAGCGATAGGGAATGCAAATGCAGCAGGGTTTAATGTTAATGTTATTCCGAACAATGCAGAGATTCTTGTTGGCACAAACCAGTATGCTAGTTATGACTTACAAATTACCAATAATTATGGTTTCGAAGATAGGTTTGAGATTGAGGTTCGCGATTATTCATGGAGTATTTGGTCGGACCCTTGGGTGGATTATGTGGGAGGCGGCCCGGACATTAAACCTGGAGAGACTTACACCGTTCATCTTTTTGCCAAACCCTTGGAGCAAAAACTCGTTGGAAGGCACACACTACCCCTTTTTGTAAAATCACTCGGAGGCAAGGAGGAGTTCACAAAACAGATTTACATTGACGTTGTGTCTGTAAAGCCAACCCTCAATGATTTTGCTTTGGCCCTTGTTGTTTCAGTTTCAATCCCAGAGTATATTGATCCACGGGAAGAAGCAGTAATGGATGTATCTGTTGAAAACCTCTATCCAGGCAATATTTCTGGCATAAATTTGAATATTGAATCAGAGCTGATAAAGACCCAGACAAAGTTCAACATGAAACCATTGGGCAAAACAAGCCTCTCATTCCCGCTCAAGTTCTCTCCATACCAAACCCCCTTAATCGATACAATTACTCTCACATTCTCCCATGATGGCAAGGAGATAAAGAGCCTAAAGACGCACTACACTATCGAGCCATATTCTGATGTGAGGAAAACCCAGGATGAACTCAAGAATGGTTTCCTAAAATCAGAGAGAACAATTACATTCTACAATAACGGCAACAAAGACGAAACCAAGAAGTTTTATACAAAGACCAATTTCATCCAGAAGCTTTTCACATCAACAAAGCCGGCATATTTCCAGATGAAAAACCAGACGGGCTCTTACTTGGGTTGGGAGCTTAAGCTCCAGCCAATGGTAAGTGCCCAGATTAGCATTGCACAAAATTACAGCTTTATCTTCTGGATTGTTCTTTTGGCTGTTATTATGTGGCTGGTTTACATGTTCCTGAGGACGCCGCTCATGTTGGATAAGGGGGCGAAAGTTATTGAGGTAAAAGAGGGAGCCATATCCCAGATTAAGGTGCTGCTCACTCTCAAGAACCGCACCAGCAAGCAAATAATAAACATAAGGCTTGCAGACCGTGTGCCAGATATAGGCGCAATAAGCCAGGAGTTTGACATGGGCACCTTAAGACCAGAAAAAGTGGTAAGGGACGAACGTGGCGGGACTGTGCTTAAGTGGATAATCCCCTCAATTGAACCATATGAGGAGAGGCTTATTACATACAAGATTAAGGCAAGGCTTCAGGTTGTTGGCACGTTTGCGCTGCCATCTGCGCTCGCCAAGTTCAAGACCAACAGCGGCTCCGAGCTCAAGACCAAGAGCGGTAGGGGCAGGATTGTTGGGTGATAGGGCATAATAACTTCTCTAACTTAATTGCAGCAACAATAATGGCTGCCTACGGCCAAAATCGCTGAGGCAATTTTGCCCTATTCGCCACCCCGTAGGGGCCCTCCCCCGGCTCATCGGCGCCATTGTTGCTGCTTGAAGTTAATGTTTCGCGTTTGCCCTCGACTTACCCACAACCTTTATAAACAGTTCTGGATTTTCCTCTCTATCCCTGCCTAGCTCAATGGTGGAGCGTTCGGCTGTAGAAACTGTTCGACTGCGCCGCGTGGCTTAGGAATGAAAAGCAGTCAGCTGAAACCGAAAGGTTCCTGGTTCGACATGGTGCCCAACCAAGGGGGTACCAAGAAAACCCGGGGGCAGGGACTCATTCTCCTCAATATGAGGAGAAAACTTTATAAAGGAACTAGAAATCACATTGGAAAATGGGGTATCTTATCTTCTGTAAACTACGCGAACGCACAGTTTGTAGAGGATACGGTACAAAGTGAGCACGCCCTGGTGGTGTAGTCGGCCTATCATAAAGCCCTGTCGAGGCTTTGACCCGGGTTCGAATCTTTCCCGCGACACAAAGTTACGGGGAGCAAAAATCCCGGCCGGGGCGTATAACCTATTTAAAAAATGGGTCGGTAGCTCAGCTTGGCAGAGCGCTTGACTTTTAATCAAGAGGTCGCGAGTTCGAATTGTCCTCGCCGTCCGGCCGGGACTTGAAAATCTCGTCCGACCCATTTGATTATCAGCAAGGGAACGATGGATTATGGAAAAAAAACCTGCGAAACACATACTTGTCCCAAACCACACTAAACTCTCGGACTCCGAGGCAAAACAGTTGCTAGAAAAGAACAACCTGAGGAGAGAGCATCTCCCGAGGATTTTCATTTCTGATCCTGCAATAAAGGATCTTGACCCCGAATCCGGGGATATTATTAAGATTGAAAGGAGAAGCCCAACTGCTGGTGTGGCACACTTCTACAGGGTGGTGTCCCGTGCTTAAAGAAGGTCGAATTTTACTTAAGAGATACTTTCAAGACAAATCCTTTGTCCAGTCGGACATTGACTCCTTCAACAATTTCATCGACTTCGAGCTCCAGAGGATAATTGATGAAAACCGAGAAATAACACCAACAATTATCCCCGCCAACATTGAGGAGTTCAAAATCCGACTTGAGAAAATTAAGGTGGGCAAACCCGAGATCACAGAAGCTGATGGCTCCAAGCGCCCCATCATGCCAATTGAGGCTAGGATTAGGAAAATCAGTTATTCTGCTCCTATCTATCTCACCGTGAGCTCATACATTAACGGAACACAGCGCGAGAATTTTGAAACTCAGGTTGGTAAGATACCGATAATGCTCAAGTCGAAGTACTGCAACCTGCATGGCCTCAAGCCAGAGCAGCTTGTTGAGGCTGGCGAGGATAAAGATGACCCTGGAGGGTACTTCATAATCAACGGCTCAGAAAAAGTCCTGGTTAAAGTTGAGGATTTGGCCAGCAACCATTTCATGGTTGAGCGTAGCTCCACAGGCCCTAGCGAACTAACCGGGCGAGTATTCTCTGAGCGAGGCTCATATAAGATTCTCCACAACATGGAGAGACTGAAGGACGGCCTGTTCTATATTTCATTTGTGAGGCTCCAGAGAGTCCCATTGATAATTGTAGTGAAGGCATTGGGAATGCTCAAGGATGAGGAGATAATGAAGGCTGTTTCAGCAGACAAAGTCCTTGATGAGGTTTACATCAACCTCTATGAATTCTCTGACATCAAGACTTCAGAAGACGCAATGGATTTCCTGGCCAAGAAGGCAGGCATCACCCAGTCAAGGCAGATTAGGCTTGAGAGAATCACAGAGATGCTGGACAAGTATTTGCTGCCAAACATTGGAATTGATGATAAATCCAGAAAACTCAAGGCTTATAATATTTGTAAAATGATGAAGAAGTTTATTTATGTTGAGCGTGGCATGCTGTCACCTGATGACAAGGACCACTACATGAACAAGAGGGTCAAGCAATCAGGGGACCTGCTAGCAGATCTTTTCAGGGTTAACCTAAAAGTGCTCATCAGCGATTTGCTCTACAACTTCCAAAGGATTGTCAAGCGTGGCAAGTTCCCATCTGTGAAAGTAATAATCCGGGAGAAACTGCTCACTTCCAGAATCCAGAGTTCAATGGCCACAGGTTCATGGGTGGGTGGAAGGAAAGGAATCTCACAAAGGATCCAGCGCAGGAACTACCTTGATTTGCTTTCTCACCTCCAGCGTGTTGTCTCTCCGTTGAGTTCACAGCAGGAGAACTTCCGAGCACGAGCCCTGCACCCAACGCACTTCGGCAGGCTTTGCCCTATTGAAACCCCTGAAGGTACAAACATTGGGCTGAAGAAGAACCTATCGCTTATCACTGAGATTACTAACTTCGAGCAGGAAAAGGACCTCCTTAAGAGACTTAAGGAGCTGGGAATGAGCATGGTGGTATAAAATGACAGACGTCTTACTTAACGGGAGATTCATGGGCACTGTTACCAATCCAACCCAGTTTATTGAAAAGATAATTGCTGAAAGGAGAAAGGGCACAGTTAGCAGAAACGTGAGCGTCC
This sequence comes from uncultured Candidatus Woesearchaeota archaeon, assembly GCA_903915225.1. GTDB lineage: Archaea > Nanobdellota > Nanobdellia > Woesearchaeales > B29-G15 > B29-G15. The sequence goes on along the minus strand of CAIWSB010000089.1, from coordinate 56,228 downwards.
ACTATGACCCCAGGATTGATGAAGTCTTTGTGGAGAGCATGTCCGGACGCCTGAGGAGGCCGTTGATTGTCGTCAAAGATGGAAAACCACTGCTGACAGACAAACACCTTGAGCAGGTTGAGGCAGGCAAACTCTCCTGGAATGAATTGGTTGAGCAGGGAATCATTGAGTACCTGGATGCCGCCGAAGAGGAGAACGCGCTGGTCTCATTCTTTAAGGAGGAGATTACCCCTGAGACAACCCACTTGGCAATACACCCAATTGATATGTTTGGGATAATAACTGCGCTGGTGCCATATTCAAACTTTTCAACAACCCAAAAGGTAAACACCGGCTCAAAGAACCAGAAGCAAGCCCTTGGCTTTTATGCTGCAAACTTCCTGATAAGAATGGACATGGATGTTAACCTAATACACACTCCGCAGCGCCCAATTGTAAAAACCATTATGCATGATTTCATGGACTATGATAGCCACCCATCGGGACAGAACCTGATTGTGGCGGTCATGAGCTACAAGGGCTACAACATGGAGGATGCTATTGTAATTAACGGTGGCTCAATTGAGCGAGGCATGGGGCGCTCAAGCTACTATCGCCCGCTCATTGCAGAGGAGCTCCGCTATTCAGGAGGCCTGCTGGATGAGATTTGCGTTCCAGACAAGGATGTGCGCGGCTACAAAACTGAAGAGGATTACCGCATGCTTGAGGAAGATGGAATAATCTACCCCGAGGCTGTTGTGCGAGAGGGTGAAGTAGTGATTGGCAAGACTTCACCACCAAGATTCCTGAGCAACCTGGGTGAGTACCAGCTTGCAAGCACTACGCGCCGTGAATCCTCTGAGTATCTGAAACATGGAGAGAAAGGCAAGGTTGACATAATTGTGCTCACTGAAAATGAAGAGGGCAACAAGCTTGTCGAAGTCAAGATAAGAGATGAGAGAATCCCAGAAATAGGGGACAAGTTCACATCCAGGCACGGGCAAAAAGGTGTCGTTGGCCTAATTGTGCCAGCAGATGACATGCCCTTCAGTGCCTCAGGAGTATCTCCAGATTTAATTTTCTCGCCAATGGGTATCCCCAGCAGAATGACGGTTTCCCATTTAATAGAATTACTGGGCGGTAAGACAGGCGCACTAGCCGGGAGATATGTTGACGGAACAGTGTTTGATGCCGAAGTGCAGGCAGACCTCAGGAAAGAGCTCTCCAGCCTGGGCTTCAGGGAGAACGGCACTGAGACTTTGTATGATGGAATAACAGGCCGCCAATTTCAGGTTCAAATTTTCATCGGCAACATGTATTACCTAAAGTTGAAGCACATGGTTGCAAACAAGATTCATGCCCGTGCGCGTGGACCGATACAGCTCCTCACAAGGCAGCCCACTGAAGGGCGAGCCAAGGGCGGTGGTTTGAGGTTGGGTGAAATGGAGAAGGACACATTCATAGCCCATGGAGCCTCGATGCTGCTCAAGGAGAGGTTTGATTCAGACGACACTGTCGTGCCTGTGTGCGAGAAATGCGGCATGGTAGCAATCTTTGATTCCTACAAAAACAAGAGGTACTGCCCAGTCTGCGGTGATGACGGGAAGATTGAGTTTGTGGAGATGTCCTATGCATTCAAGCTCCTGCTTGACGAACTCAAGGCCCTGTGCATTTACCCCAAGCTAGTGCTGGGTGACAAGTACTAGCGGAGTGAAAAAAAATGTTCAACGCAAGCCAGCCAATCTACAAAAAAATTAGCAGGATAACTTTTAGAACGCTCTCTCCCCAGCTAATCAAGGGGATGTCATCTGCAAAGATTGTCACACCCGAGCTTTATGATAAAGAGGGTTACCCGGTTGATGGGGGCCTGATGGATGTCCGCCTCGGAGTCATTGACCCAGGGCTGCGCTGCAGTACATGCGGCTCACGCCTGAAAGAATGCCCAGGCCATTTTGGCCACATTTCACTCGCAAGGCCAGTTATACATGTTAAGTTCGTCAGGTCAATTCATAATCTCCTGAGAGGCACATGCAGCGAGTGCTCCAGGGCAATGCTTGACGACAAGAAAAAGAAAGATTACTTGGCTGTGCTGATCAAGTACAGAAAGGAAAAACCGGACCTGTATTGGGATAAGGTAGCAGAGATCATATCTGAGATGAATAAGGTAACCAAGTGTCCGCACTGCAATGCCAAACAGAAGCTAATATCTGTTGAGAAGCCCACAACATTCCTGGACAAGGCTAGCCAAGTGAGGGTTTCGCCAATTGAAATCCGCAGCAGGTTTGAAAAGATCCCTGACGAAGATTGTGAGCTGTTTGGCTTGAATCCAGTGTCATTACGCCCCGAGTGGATGATACTCACAATACTCCCAATTCCGCCTGTTACTGCAAGACCAAGCATCACGCTGGAATCAGGAGAGAGGAGTGAGGACGATTTAACGCACAAGCTGGGTGACATTGTCAGAATCAACCAGAGGCTGTTTGAAAACATAAACGCAGGCGCCCCTGAAATTATTATTGAGGACTTGTGGGATTTGCTCCAGTACCACATCACAACATTCTTTGACAACAACATTTCCCAAGTGCCTCCTGCAAGGCACCGCTCTGGCCAGCCGCTAAAGACTCTCTCCGAGAGAATAAAAAGCAAGGAGGGAAGGATGCGTAGGAACCTGGCTGGAAAGCGCACCAACTACTGCGGACGAACAGTCATTTCACCAGACCCAATGCTGGAGCTCTATGAGGTTGGAGTGCCAACAGACATGGCAACTGTGCTAACCGTTCCTGAAATTGTCACAACTTGGAATATTGAACACCTGAAAAAGTTTGTTGAGCGCGGACCCAAGGATTACCCGGGCGCAAATTATATTATTAGGCCTGATGGCAAGAAAAAGAAAATAACAGAAGAGACAAAGGAGCAGGCTGTTGAGGAGATTGAGCCCGGCTATATTGTTGAGAGGCACATAATGGATGGGGACATCGCACTGTTCAACAGGCAACCCTCGCTGCACAGGATGAGCATGATGTGCCACAGGATAAAGATACTCAAGGGCAAGACATTGCGTATGAACCCGGCTGTCTGCCATCCATACAACGCCGACTTTGATGGTGACGAAATGAACCTCCACATACCACAAACAGAGGAGGCTAGATCAGAGGCAGAGTTGCTGCTATCTGTGAAGAACCAGCTGATCTCACCGAGATATGGGTTATGCATTATCGGCTGCGTGCAGGATGCACTTGCAGGGAACTACCTGCTCACAAGAAAGGACACAGAGATGCCATACAACGAGGGTATTGACCTGCTCTTTGCTGCAGGCCTGGATGACTTTTCAAGGCTGCCACATAAGGCCAAGGTCTCAGGCAAGGAGGTTTTCAGCGCCATGCTGCCTGATGACTTCAACTTCACAGGCGAGTCCAAGGCTTTGGACATTGATGAAAAAACTAAGGAAGTAATTATTAAAAACGGCAAGCTGATAAAGGGTGTGCTGGACAGCAACAACGTGGGCCACGGAGCAGGTATGATGCTCAGAAAACTCCACGAGAAATATGGAGAAGACAAGGCGATTACCCTTCTAGGAAATATCTTCAAGATGGGGAGCCAATTCCTTGTCAAGCGCGGCTTCACAGTTGCCCTGTCTGACATGGACCTACCAGCTGCAGCAGATAAGCAGATTAAAGACACACTGGCCCAGGCAGAGGCTGATGTTGATACCTTGATTAAATCATATCACAGCAAGGAGCTAAGGGCTTTGCCCGGTCGCTCACGCCTCGAGACGCTTGAGCTCAAGATAATGGAAAGGCTAAACAGGGCAAGAGATGAGACTGGAAAGATTGTTGCAGAGCACGCAGCAAAAGATTCCCACACAATGATAATGGCTCTCTCAGGTGCACGAGGAAAGCTCTTGAACCTGGCACAGATTGCAGGTTCCGTAGGGCAGCAGGCACTGCGCGGGAAGAGAATAGGTGGGGGCTACCAAGGCCGCACGCTGTCATCTTTCCCGAGAAACTCACTCACGCCAATGGCACGCGGCTTCATCAAGAGCAGCTTTGCCAGCGGAATGCGCCCTGACGAGTTCTTCTTCCAGGCAATCACAGGCCGGGACTCGCTCATGGATACCGCACTGCGAACACCTAAATCGGGTTACCTCTATAGGAGGCTGTCAAACGCAATGCAGGACCTCAAGGTTGAGTATGACCATACGGTGCGTGATGTGTCCAAAAGAATTATCCAATACAACTATGGCGAGGACGGCATAGATGTTTCAAAATCAGAAGGGGGCGGTCTTGACATTGCCCCTGTTATTGATGAAGTGTTGGGTGAGTGAAATGGCAAATATTCTTCCAAAAAAAATCCAGGAAAGCATGGACAAGCAGATGGATGCTGCAAAGCTGAGCGACTCAAAAAGGAAAAAGGTTTCCGAGCGCGTGTTTGAGAAGTATTTCGGAATGAAAGTGCACCCAGGAGAGTGCGTTGGGATTATCTCAGCTGAGTCCATTGGCGAGCCAGGCACACAGATGACACTCAACACATTCCACTTTGCAGGTGTGGCCGAAATGAACGTCACGGTTGGTTTGCCCAGGCTTATTGAAATCCTTGACGGCAGGAAGGAAATCTCAACACCCACCATGGAAATCTACCTTATTGCGCCATACAATAGCGGTAAAGACATAAAAAAGATTGCAAATGAGATAAAGGAAGTGAAGATGAAGGAGCTCATCTCAGAAATCTCAATCAACATTGCCAACTCTTCCCTTGATGTTGTTCTGGATGCCGAGACCTTGGCAGAGCTTGAGATAAATGCAAAATATATTGTAAAGGTTTTGGAGAAGAGACTGCACGGCAGCTTCAAGTGCGACACAGACGGTGAGAAGGTAATAACCATAAAGCTGGGTGACAAGGCAAAGGACTTAAAGCAGCTTTACAGGCTCAAAGAGAGCCTCAAGGCAGTATACGTCCGTGGAGTGAAAGGAATCTCCCAGGTTTTGCCAATAAAGAAGGGTGAGGAGTTCATTATTGTTACAGCTGGCTCCAACCTGAAGATGGTTCTTAAGAAAGAATATGTTGACCAAGTCAGGACAACCACAAACGATATTTTCCAGATAGAAGAGGTCTTTGGCATTGAGGCGGCCCGATCAGCAATTATCAATGAAGCCTACAAGGTGATTCAGGAGCAGGGCTTGAACGTGGACATAAGGCACCTGATGCTGGTTGCAGACACCATGTGTGTCAACGGCAAGGTGAAGGGCATAACCAGGTACGGAATAATCCGTGAGAAGACAAGCGTACTGGCTCGAGCCTCGTTCGAAACTCCACTGCGGCACATTTTCAACGCCGCAAAGCAGGGCGAGGAGGACGTGCTCAACTCAGTTGTTGAGAACGTAATGATTAACCAACCTGTCCCAATAGGCACGGGGCTGCCCGGACTCATAACAAAGGTGAAGTGAAATGGCAATGGAGGATGAAATCAAAGCAGGGATTGAGAAAAAAGTGGTTGTGATAGGGAGCAACATTGTTCTGAAGAAACTCAAGCAAGGGAAACTCTCAAGGGTAATTCTGGCAGCCAACTGCAGCCCGGTAATGAAGAAAGAGGCTGTACTGCTGTGCGAAGCAGCAGGGCTTAAGGTTGAGGAGAGTAAGCTCACCAACATGGACCTTGGCGCGCTGTGCAAGAAGAGCTTCGGCATATCATTAATCGGTTTCGTGGTGTAAATTGGTTAACATTAAATTTGATTCTATCACAATTGGATACATAACCCTGTTTGAGAAGCTCACACAGGCTAAGCTGAAGGACTGTTTTACTGATAAGAACGGAGTGCTTGTGTTCCTGGTTCAGGAGGGCTACATAGCCCGTGCTCTTGGCAAGCACGGCACAACAGCCAAGATGGTGGCTGAGAAATTCAACAAGAAGATAAAGATTGTTGAGGATAGCGAGGATTTAATTAAGTTTATAAAGAACCTCATTCTCCCCTATAAGGTTGACAATATCACCGTCGAGGAAAATATTGTCACACTCAAGAGCGAGGACACGGGAGTTAAGGGCTTGCTGATAGGAAAAAGCGGCAAGAACCTGAGAAACTACGAGAGCATCGCTCAGCGTTACTTCGACATCAAGGAAATCAAGGTCAAATAAAATGGGACGAAAAACTACGGGATTAAACGCAGCCAAGATGCTGGTCAGGAGAAGGAAAAAGGGCCGCTGGATGGACTCCAATTACAAGAGAAAAGCCCTGAAGCTGAAGGAGAAGTCAGATCCACTCCGTGGTAGCTCCCAGGCTCGTGGTATTGTGCTTGAAAAGATTCAGCTTGAGGCAAAGCAGCCCAACTCAGCCATGAGAAAGTGCGTGCGTGTACAGCTGATTAAGAACAGCAAGCAGGTTACTGCATTTGCACCAGGCAACGGCGCAATAAAGTTTATTGACGAGCACGACGAAATTATTGTTGAGTGCATTGGCGGCAGAAAGGGGCGCGCCAAAGGCGATATCCCTGGAGTCAGGTGGCAGGTCATCAAAGTGAACGACCAGAGCCTGAATGCCCTCATCAGGGGCAAAATAGAGAAAGCCAGGCGCTAGGCAGGCACATAAACCTTTATCCCCTTTTTCTCTTTAGCCTTTTTTATTCTGAAGTAGAGCGAGTCTCGCCTGCCAATGTATTCCCCGTCAACCTCGCAGGGGATGTCCTTACCCTCAAACAAGACCTCTTCACAGTCCCTGTATTTGGTTGCAGGGTTTGGAATCCTTAGGGCCATTAGCACTCCTGAAACAACTGCCTTGCCCCAAAATGTGAGTGGATTGTTGCCAATCCTAAGGATTGCGCTAGAAATCTTACCGTCGTCAATCATTGCCAGCACTAAGGGGTACATGCCTGGCTTTGAGGAATAGCAGAGTCCGTTCCCCAGGGTAATAAGTTTCACGTTTTTGTTGTTTTGTTGTTTTCCATCAAGTTCAATTCTGGAGAAGTTGTAGCTGGTGTTGCTCTGCAAAACTCTTAGTGCAGCCCAGGTGTACTGCAAAACAAACATCTTGCGGTTATAGGCGGGATCAGCAGGATGCTCTAGCATAATTGCGTTGCGTGTTTTGAGCACATCTGGAACAAAACCTGCGTCGAAAATATTTACGACATATTTTGATTGGTCGTGTTCAACCATCTCTATGAGATCAATCTCCCTTGCTTGCATTCTTTCAGAAGCATACATCTCGAGAAGCCTTGCAGGCTCTTGCCTAAGCCCAAGCCCAACTTTAATGCCATTGCCAGTGCCGCATGGCATGGGAAAGAACGCCGGGCATTCAGAGCCAGCTTCTTCATAGGCCTTTTTTATAAAGTTAATGACGCTGCTTTGTGTCCCATCACCACCTAAGATTGCACTCGGCCTCAGGTCAAGTTTGAAGCCGTCAATCTTAACTTCCCCATGTTCAGTGAGCTTAGAATATAGGATTTCGCTTCCTTTTGAGTGGGCCACAACATCCTTTATTCTTTTTTCTAGCCCCGAGAAACCGCCCGCGCGTGGATTGAGGATGAATTTAGTTGGATACATATATCTAGCACCTTAACGTTCAACCCCTTTTGCCCCATTTGTATTAATCTGAGCAAAATTATAAAGCTTCCCTACAGAGGAATAATTAATAAACAACGAGCAGCAACAAAGGCGCCAATGAACCGGGGGACGCCCCCTACGGGGTGGCGAATAGGGCAAAATCGCAGAAGCGATTTTGACCGTAGGCCGCCAAAGTTGTTGATGTCTGCAGAAAACCTTTGAACTACAGCTCAAACTCCTCGATAAAGCCGCGTATCATCTTAAACTTGCTGAGGAACCGAAATCCACGATCTGTGAGGGTTATGTACCGCCTACCCTTGTTGTTGTGAATCTCCCGTATGAAATCCTTCTTTAGCAGTTCATCAAAATATTCTGAAAAGCTTTGGCTTGAGAGATTTGTTCTTCTCAGCAGCGGGGTTCGCTTTATTGAGTTTTGATTATCCTGTATTATCCTTAAGAAATCAAAAATAACCTCGAGCCGGTCCCTCTTTTTGGTCATTTTGCCCATTTATAGACCTTATAGACAATGGCAAAGAACACAATGAGCGAGATTGCCTGTAGCGTTACATCTCCCCAGAAGGGCATATGCCTCGGACTATCTATCACGAATAAACTTAGGAGCCAGAACATAGCGATGAGGAAATACAAAGCCCTCATATGGTTCCTCTTGTTTGTTTTGACCTTGAGGCTGAAAATCAAGGTCACTGCTAGCAAGACCAGCTGGATTAATGATACAGTGAGAGGGGACATTGAAATGAATGCGATGACTGAAACGAAAAGAGAGATGATGCTGGAAAACATGAGGAAATGCTCAATGCTGAATTTTTTCCAGATTGTGCTGTATGTGAGGAAGAGTATGGCTGTGGTGCTGAAATAGGCCATAACTAAGTGAGAGACAGGTAGCATGAGCCTTGTCCCTCGGAAAGGTTCGAACCATAGCAAATTGCCCACAACTGCCATGTATATGAGCAGCCTTGAGGCATAGGCCAGCCCAAAGAAGAGGAAGGCGTACCTGAAGAACTCCACTCCACGGTGCTTGGTCAGCTCGTAAATCTCACGGGTTTTGAAGTACACCAGAAAGCAAAAAACCACAATTATTATTGTATAAAATAGCTCCAGACCGAAACCTATTGGCAGGAATGGCTGGGGAAATTGGGGAGTTATATTTACCACCTTTCTGCTCACAATTTGCTTATTTATAAATTATGTGGACTTTTAATGCACTTTTTTTTAGAAATGTGGATGATAAGTCCACTATGCTTATAAATAAATGAACTTGAGACAGCCAGAACATGGAAATCACGCGAGGAAATGGACAATGAAGAATGCAATTCCAATTTTAATTCTAATTATGTTTATTTCCTTTCCATTCTTGTATGGCTGCTCATCTAAGATGGATTCCCAACAGGTGATTTCCAATAACACAAAATTAGCAAAACCCTCACATAATGCTAGAGGTAGCCCTCAAGGCATGCCTCCCGGTGGAGTTCCAAGATTTAACAGAACGATGAATCCCTTAAATGATACTATGAGACAAAGATTTGCGGAAATGGAGCAGGCAGCATGCAATGGAAAGAGCGAAGGAGAAGTATGCCCGCCGGATTCACGTACTCCTGAAATGAGGGGGATTTGCAAAACCAGCGACAACAAGCTGCTTTGCACGATTAACAGGACCAGGAGGCAGGGATGATGGACAAGCTCCTCCAATTGGAGAATGTTTGGAAAATCTACAAGATGGGCGAGGTGGAAGTGCCAGCACTTCGGGGCGTTAGTGTTGAGATTAGCAAGGGAGATTTTGTTGTAATCGTCGGTGCATCAGGCAGCGGCAAGTCCACAATGATGAACCTCATTGGGTGCCTTGATATCCCCACAAAAGGGAACATTTTTCTAAAAAACCGTGATATTACCAAGATGTCTGAATCAGATCTAGCAACCCTCCGGGGCAGGACAATCGGTTTTATTTTCCAGCAGTATAACCTAATTCCATCCATTAGTGCATTTGACAATGTAATGCTTCCCCTGGAATTTCTGGAGTATGATGATAGAGAGGCAATTGTCAAAGCTAGGAAAATCCTGAATGAGGTTGGGCTAGGTGACAAGCTTCACAATCTTCCAACCCAGCTCTCTGGAGGACAGCAGCAGAGGGTTTCAATTGCCCGCAGCATGGTTACAAACCCAGAGATAATCCTGGCAGATGAGCCAACTGGCAACCTGGACAGCGTTACTGGTAAAAGCATCATGGAGATGTTTCGCCAGCTCTGGAAGACAGGCGGAAAGACCATTATTATGGTAACACATGACCTTAAACTTGCTCAATTTGCCCATACAACAATTGAGCTGGCAGATGGCCAAATAATAAAGATGAAGAAGAATTAAAAGGTGATGAACATGAGAAAAACGATTACTATATGCATGCTTATGATGGTACTTTTTACACTTCTCTCTTTTTCAGCCCGTGCTGACATCAGCGGCGATAAAGCAGTGGTCGTGAGCCTACTTAATCAAGACCCGGACCCTGCGCTTGCAGGAGATGTTTTTGAAGTGAGGCTGGGGGTTGAGAATCGCGGCGGAGTAGGGGTTGAGAACTTCATGTTGGAGTTCGTGCCAAAATACCCATTTAGTGCGCTAGCTGGGGAGAATTACATAACAAAAATTGAGACCCTCAATGCGTACCAGTACGACAGCGAGAAAAAAGTTGTGAGCTTCAAGGTTAAGGTTGACAAGGACGCAACTGCAGGGCAATATGGATTAAACATAAAGCAATACGAGGAAGGGTTAGAGTCATCAGCAGTAATACAATTAATGAACATCGTGGTTCAAAGCCAGCAGAGCGCAGAAGTGGTTTCTATTGATAAGACAGTTTTAATCCCTGGAAAACAGGACTCAATAAGGTTTAGGATTAATAATGTTGGCAGTTCCCCTCTCCGCGATCTGACATTCAGTTGGGAAAATGCAGACAAAGTAATCCTCCCGGTTGGCAGCGACAATACAAAGTACATAAAGTATATCGATGTGGGCGGCAGTGCTGATTTGCAGTACCAGGTGATCCCAGACACAAACGCAGATTCAGGTTTGTACCAGCTCTCATTGCACCTCGCATACTATGATACAATTAATAAAAGTGAAAAGGAAATAAACACCATTGCAGGTGTTTACATTGGTGGCAGCACTGATTTTGACGTTGCCTTCTCGGAAAGCTCTGGGGGCCAGGTGTCTTTCACAGTATCAAACGTTGGGAGCAACCCCGCTCTATCTGTCTCTGTCATAGTGCCCCGGCAGCCAGGATGGCGTGTTACTAGCTCAAACTCCATGATTGTGGGCAACCTAAATAAGGGGGATTACACGGTGGCCAGCTTTGCAGTAACTCAAACTACATCCCAAATATCCCAAGGCAGCTCGACAGGCAGAAATAGAGCCTCCGCTACAACGCCTTCAGCGCCCCAATCAACTTCCCAATCGCAGGGCGTACTGAAAGTTCAAGTTGCTTACACCGACACTATGGGAAATAGATTGGTGGTGGATAAGCAGGTTGAGATGAATCAGCAAAATTCATCAGTAGCTTCCACCACTTCAGGAGCCTCAGCATCTACTACAGGTTTCGGAAGGGTTAGGCAACAGCAAAGCTTTTTCTCCAAGTACAAATGGTACATCGCAGTATTTGTTGTCCTTCTTGTTTTTGTGGGTATAACCTGGAAGTTCAAAAAAGAGAAAAAACTCAACCCAGATTATAGGCTTAGGGATATGCTTAGAAGGGGCCGCTCGAAAAGAAAATGAAGTTTATCAAGTGCCTGAAGCATGCATTTGAGATGGTGCTGCACAGCAAGCTAAGAAGCTGGCTCACCATCTTGGGCATTGTGATAGGTGTGGCTTCAGTCACAGCAATAATGTCCTTGGGTGGCAGTTTTCAGCAGAATGTTAACCAGCAGCTTGGGAGTTTGGGAGGCGACATATTAACTCTCACTGCAGGCTATTCGAGAGGGTTTAGCATGTTCGGGCCTCCTGGAGAAAGGGAAGGAGGAGGCGGTGGAACTACTGCAACAAAAACTCAACCCACATTGACTAGACTGGATGCTCAGGCATTGAGGGGTATTCCAGATATTGCTGCATTTGACACAGAAATAAGGGGCAATGTAAAAGTCACCTATTTGGGCAAATCTGGAACTGTTTCACTAACAGGAGTTGACCCTGAGGTTTGGTCACGCGTGACCACTTCGAAAATCAGTGCCGGCCGAATGCTTGATGCAGCAGACCAAAATGTGATTGTCATAGGTGGCCGTCTGGCAGCAACCTATTTTGATAAGCCTGTTGGAATTAACCAAATGATTACCATTGAGAAGAATGTTTTCCGGGTTGTGGGGGTTCTCGATGACCAGAGCAACACCATTTACATGCCTATTCAGATGGCTTTCCAAGTGCTTACAACCAAAGAGAACGGCGTTTATGATTCAATTGTCATAAAAATAAAAGATGAGTCAAAGCTAAATGAGACTATGACAAAAATTGAGAACCGGCTTCTCTTGTTGAGACATGTGATAGCGAGCAAGAAGGATTTTTCAATAATTTCCAACAAGCAGATTCAGCAAACCAGATCACAAATGATGTCTTCAATGAACACTTTCCTTGTGGCATTGGCAGCTGTTTCGCTCATTGTTGGCGCTGTGGGAATTGCCAACACCATGTTCACCTCTGTCATGGAGAAGACAAAGGAGATTGGCATAATGAAGGCCATTGGCGCCAGGAACAAAGACATATTAAGCATATTCCTGCTTAACGCAGCCCTCATCGGCCTTGTTGGAGGGCTCCTGGGGGTTGTCTTTGGTATAATTCTTTCTGCGCTTCTGCCAATTCTAATGGGTGATATTAGTATGCTCCGTGGAGGCACATTTGTATCGGTGAATTCAATAATCCTATCCCTATCGGTTTCGATAATAATTGGAATATTAGCAGGAGTGATACCTGCACTTCAGGCGTCAAAGCTAAAGCCAGTTGATGCGCTTAGGTATGAGTGAATTGGAAATTCCTATTAACTTTTTTTTGACGAAAAGCCCTTATACCCGTTTAGTCATTCTTGTGAACGTAACGCTTATTCCATTTTTTTCAATAGTAATAGGTCCTTGTTCTTGATAGCCAAGTCGTTTATAGAAGTTTAATGCATTGACAGTCGAATTTAGTTCGTATTCTTCAAATCCATTTTTCTTTGCTATTTGTTCAAGATTTTCCACTAATAATCTTCCAATTCCTCTTCCTTGATATGCTGGCGATACATAGACTTTTTTGATATGGGCCCCCTCAATTGCTCCCACACCAAAAATAATACCGTTTTCTTCATATACGATGAATTCTGCACTATTCGCTTCGTTTTCTAAATTTGATGGAGAATTATATTCTTGCCAGCCTTTTATTATCCCCAGAGAATAATGCCTTGCTTCTATTTCACTAATTACCTGACATATTAGTTTACTACACACTGACAAATCTTTTCTATCTGCTTTTCTAATCATAAAATTCTGAGAACTAAGAAAATATATAAAGTTTCTGAATGGGCTTTCCTAACAAAGGTTAAACCCAATAGCCAGCTTCTTCCCAGAAATCTCGTGGGCTTCAGTTTCCTTGTACTTTCCTTTGCCGTTAAAGCTCAACGAAGTTGCCCCACACTTTGCTTTGATTGCATCAGCCCACTTGGCCAGGCTTTTTACAGAGGCTTCGTCACCAGAAATATCCAGTTTAATGGAATCGCTCTTGCTTAGCCCCGCCTTCTTCCTCAGGTTCTGGATGCGCCTCATCAGCTCTCGTGCCATACCCTCTGCCTCAAGCTCTGGCTTTGGAGTTGTATCAAGGCAAACGGAACCAAACCTGCACTCAGCTGCAATCTTGCCTTCTGGGAGTTTCTTCTCAATAATAACATCCTCTGGAATCAGCTCAAATCCGCCAAGAGTGAGTTTGCCCTTGGAGAGCCCCTCAACAATTTTGTCTGGCTTTTCTTTGGTAATTTTCTCGGCAACCTCCGGCACCTTGCTGCCAAAGCGCTTGCCAAGTGACCTGAAGTTTGGCTTCACAAAATACTCTGCCTTGAATGAGGGCTTTATGACAACACTCTTGACATTGGTCTGTTGGGAAATCAATTCAATCATGCCCTCAACTGCCTTCTTGCTCTCCTTGTCAGCAGGCACAATCACTGCCTCAGCAAGTGGCCAGCGCAGTCCCCTGCTTATCTTCTCCCTTGCTGAGAGTATTGCCTGGATAAATCCCTCGGCAACAGCCATGCTAGACTCTAATTCATTGTCAATCAGCTTGGTGTCAGCCTTAGGCCAGGCAGCCAGGTGAACACTCTCTCCCTTGAGGCCAAAAGCTCCCTTTAGATTTTGATAAATTTCCTCTGCGATAAATGGAGTGATTGGAGCCAAAAGCTCAGTGCAGCGCAGCAGGACTGTGAATATTGTATCCAGAACCTCCTGCTTCTCGTCAGGCTCGTTTATCTTCTCCCTGGTAAGCTGGATGTAAGTCCTTGAGAGCTCCAGGAACAAATCTTCGAGCTTTGTAGGCACCTTATCAATATTATAATTCTCCATAAGCTCAGTTGCCTCTGCAATCGTGGAGTGGAGCTTTGACAGCATGTATTTCTCCTCAAGCCCTTTGGGTTTTTTCAATTCCTTGAGTTTTTCACCATTTGCATATTCCAACAAATAGTTGTGAACATTCCAAAGTATTGCTAGGCTTCTATGCTTAACCTTGATATCATCCTTGTTGTAGTTGAGGTCAAGTCCAGCATTTGCCCCCCCTATTGCATAAAGCCTAAAGGTGTCTGCGCCGAAATCCTTGAGGACTTCCCCCGGCGTGATTATGTTTCCAAGGCTCTTTGACATCTTCCTACCTGAATCGTCCTGCACAAACCCGTGCATGTAGCAGGCCTTGAAAGAGGGTTTACCCATTGCCACCATTGAAGTTACCAAAAGTAGGTTGAACCAACCTCTAATCTGATCTTTTCCCTCCAGAATGAAATCTGGAGGATAGAGTTTTTCAAACATTGCCTTCTGCCGTGGAAAATCCAAGCAGTTCCAGGAGCTAGTGCCTGCATCAATCCAGACATCAAGTATATCTGGCGAACGGCGCATTACCCCACCACACTTACATTTCCATGTGGGCTTGTCAATCCAAGGCTTGTGCAAGTCAGCAGGAACAGAGCCTGCCTTTTTCTCAAGCTCGGCAACTGTTTCAATAACCTCATAGCTCTCGCATTTATCGCACTGCCAGATTGGCAGCGGAGTTCCCCAGAATCGCTGCCGGGTTATTGAGTTGTCCCTGAGCTTATCCAGCCAGGAGTCAAACCAATTTGTGCCAGCCCAGTCCGGCACCCATTTTATCTTCTTATTGAGTTCCCGCATCTTGGGTATAAGGTCCTCTACCTTGAAGAACCATTGTTTTGTCGTCCTGAATATCACCGGGTTCTTGCAGCGCCAGCAGTGGGCATACTCATGTTCTACAGAGGCCTCGGCGATCAAAGCGCCACGCTGCTTGAGATCATCAACAAACTTGGTATCATCCCGTTTCGCAACAAGCCCTGCAAATTTCCCCATATTCTCAGGGAAAACCCCGTTTTCAGTGAGGCTGTTGAATGGCGGGATGCCTTCCCTGTGGCCTATCTCATAATCCTCTGGTCCGCACCCTGGAGCCATGTGAACAAGCCCAGTGCCTGCAGACAAGTCCACATATTCACTGCTCAGCACGACAGTATGCACCTTGGGTATCTTGCAATCCTTGAAGAATTGTATTTCCGGCTTTTGTGGGTGCTCGTACTTCAGCCCTGCCAGCTGCTCGCCCTTAAGCTCTTCAATTATTTCAAAATTCTTTCCCACAACACCGCTCATGAAGACCCCGGAAAGCCCCTTTGCCACTATCCAAACCTCCTTATCCACCTTGATGCGCACGTATTCCAGCTCAGGGTGCACCATGACCCCCATGTTGAAGGGGATTGTCCAAGGTGTCGTGGTCCATATTATCAGGTACTCATTGGGCTTACCTGCCAGTTTGAACTTCACAAAAATTGAGTTTTCATTTACATTCTTGTATTCCAGTTCGTGCTTTGCCAGGGCAGTGCTGCAGTCCTTGCACCAATGCATTGTTTTTTCAGCCTGATATAAGCGCCCATTTTTCTCAGCCTGTTTTATGAGCCACCATTCGCCTTCCATATAATCCTTTGTTATGGGCATGTAGGCATTGTCAAAATCCATCCAGACTCCTAGCTTCCTGAACTCCTCGCTCATGTGGTTCATGTTGGCAATGGCAAATTCCTTGCACTCCTTAACGAATTTTTCCATGCCAAACTTGAGAATGTCCTCTTTGCTGTCAAGTCCAAGCTTGTGCTGGACCTTGCGCTCAGTGGGCATGCCGTGCATGTCATACCCCGCCCGGTCCCACACGTCAAGCCCGCGCATTCTCTTGTACCTTAGTACCGCGTCCTTTAGTGCCTTATTCCAAGCTGTGCCTATGTGCACATGCCCTGAAGTGTAAGGTGGGCCATCAAGAAAGTAGAAAGGTTTCTTACCCTTACCTACATCCTTTGCCTTCTGGTAAATACCCTTGTCCTTCCATAATTTGTGGACGTTTTCCTCGCTTTTGTGGGGATTATAAGGCTCCATTCTGGAGACATTGAATTGGTTTACTTTATAAGGGTTTTCCTCACGAACGCTATTTTTAGAGGTGAAATGCAGCAGGTTTTTAATGTAGAAAACTTTAAATAAACCCCCAATTTATCCCTTGGAGGGTGATTTAATATGGCAATTGTAGGATTTGGATTCACAAAGATTGAGATTGAAAGGAAAAAACAGCTTGAAGGGAAAATTAGCATAAGAAATAACATTGCGATAAGAAATGTTGAAGATTATGAGCTCTCTGCATCTGGCGCGAAAATTGACAAGGATATGAAGGGGATGCGCTTTGAGTTTGAGTTTGTCTCCCATTACGACCCTTCGGAATCGCACATTTCCATCATAGGAGAGGTTTTCTACCTGACTGACAAGAAGAAGGCTGATGAGACGATAAAATCCTGGAAGAAGGACAAGAAAATCCCAAGCGACATTGCACCAGGAATCCTCAACTATGCCCTAAGCAGAGCGAATGTGGAGGCAATAGCCCTAAGCAAGGAGGTGACGTTGCCGCCGCCAATCCCAATGCCAAAAATCTCAGTTGAGAAAGGGGAAGAGAATTACATAGGATAAGCAAAACTTTTTAAACCTTCTAAGCCCACGAATGGCCATGGCACTGCGCCTATTCAATACTCTAACCAGAAGAAAGGAGGCTTTCAAGCCACTTGAGCCAGGAGTTGTTAAAATGTACTCTTGTGGTCCAACTGTGTACGATTACGCACATATTGGCAACCTTCGTGCATTCATGATTTCTGATCTCATCACAAGATATCTGAGGTATAAGGGGTTTAAGGTAATCAAGGTCATGAATCTTACGGATGTGGATGACAAGACAATTCTCGGCTCCCAAAAGCAAGGGCTTCCTCTGAAGCAGTACACTGAAAAGTACATTGAGGCATTTTTTGAAGACCTTCAGATGCTAAACATAGAGCCTGCAAGCCATTATCCCAGGGCCACTGAGCACATCAAGGAGATTGTTGAACTCATCAAGAAAATAAGGGATAAGGACCATACATACGAGCATGAGGGCTCGATTTACTTCAAGATTGCCAGCTTCCCCAAATATGGCAAGCTGGCTCACCTGGATTTTGAGGCACTGACTGAAAACGCCCAAGGGAGGCTGGACAGCGATAGCTACGATAAGGAAAACGCCCGTGATTTCGTGCTCTGGAAGGCCTGGAAACCAACCGATGGGCCTGTGTTTTGGGAGACAGAACTTGGCAAAGGAAGGCCAGGCTGGCATATAGAGTGCTCTGCAATGTCAATGAAGTATCTGGGAGAAAGCTTTGATATCCACACAGGCGGTGCAGATTTGATATTCCCTCATCACACAAATGAGATAGCCCAATCTGAATCTGCAACTGGAAAGCCATTTGTAAAATACTGGCTCCATAACGAGTATCTCATGGTAGAAGGCCAGAAGATGTCAAAAAGCCTTGGTAATTTCTATACTCTCCGCGACCTCTTAGCCAAGGGAGTTAGCCCAATGGCTGTGCGCTATGCTCTAATCTCAACCAACTTCAAGATGCCTCTCAATTTCACAATGGAAAGCCTCAAGGCAGGGGAGGCTGCCATGGAGCGCATCAACAACCTTGTGTTTGAGCTCCAGCAGGCCAAGACCGGCCAACCCAATACCAATGTGGGTGAGCTGATTGAGAAAACCAAGAAAGGGTTTGATGCGGCAATGGATGACAACCTCAACATTTCTAAGGCCTTGGGCATACTCTTTGATTTCGTGAAAGAGCTCTACAAGCAGGGGTTCAGCTCAGTTGATGCCAAGGTTGTTCTCAAGTTTTTGGAACAGATTAATCAGGTTTTGGGGATAATCTCTTTCCAATCTCAAAGCCCAGAACTCGCAGAAAATGTTGAGGAACTGATAAAGCAGCGGGACATTGCCCGAGCTAATAAGGATTGGGCGACAGCAGATATGCTGAGGAAGCAGCTCCTTGAAAAGGGAATTGAGCTTTTTGACTCACCAGAAGGAACCAAGTGGCGCAAGGTTTCAGGGTAAGTTTTAAATATCCCCTTACCGATTCAATTAAAAAAGATGGTTACAATTAATTTCAAAGGCGTTTCTATTTTAATCCTATTTATTCTTCTTGCCGGGTTAGTCTACGGTGAGTGCAGTGATACAGACAACGGTAAGGATTATTCCAAATTCGGCAAATGCACAGACGGCATCGGCGAGAAGGCCGATTATTGCTCAGCTGACTTAACTATCTTGGTTGAGTATTCCTGCGGCAGCAATGGCTGTGTAGCTTCAAGCAGCAATTGCCCCAACGGCTGCCTTTTCGGCAGGTGCATTAACAACCCGGTATTTGTTCCAATAGAGTTTTCTGGAATGACTTTCACAACTATACTGCATACCTCTTCTACTAGCAGGCTCACAACGACAACCACCCGTCAAGGCAGTTCAATTAGTGGAACCCTAAAGTTCTTTTACAGCGATACCTGCGGTTGGTGTGAAAAGGAGAAGCCAGTCATAAGCCAGGTTGAGGCAGAGTACCCCAACATTGTGGTTGAGAGAATTTATGCCAGCAGTGGCAATGCTGATGTGCAAAAGTATCAAGTAACAGGAATTCCGGTGAGTGTTTTTATCCAGCCGGGCTGCACGAGGAGGCAGGTGGGCTATCTTGAGTACAATAGCTTCATCAACTGGATGACATTAGGCTCTTGCTGGTCTGGCTAATTGGAATAAGCCACCATATCCTCTGTTTTCTTACCCTGGCTGTAGTGTGTTAAATGTGCAAAGCGCACTCCACTCCTCTCTGCAATCTCACATAGCCTTTGCTCAATCGGGAGTTTTGCATCAGAAAGCGTCTCAGAAACTTGCTCCAAATTGATTTCATTTGTCCCAATAATTGTTATTGCATAACGTTCGCCGCTGAGGCAGACCAGTGCTGAGAGCTTATTGAACGGGGAACAATCGGAGACTATATTATACAAGGTGAAAGTATCATTTTTATTGCTTTGGCTAGTGAGAATTGGTGTTCCAGGGGCTTGCGCCTTCAATTTTTCCGCCAGCTCAAAGTTGCTGGCCCCATCTTCACTAGATGCCAGCTTTTCCATTATTGGATGGAGGTTTGGTGCAGTCTGCTCCTCTTTGCCATCCTGGTCTAAGTGTATCTTAATCTCTAAGGGATTGTACGCAACCTTGCCGTAAACCCCGCCGAGGATAAGCTCAATTGGAAATAGGACTATTTTTGCAACAGGGGAGCCCATTGGCTTATTGAGGTTTCTGCCGATGTTGTTCCTAAACATGCTTGTTCCAAATGAGTACAATAGCCTAAGGTAATCCACTGCAATTAATCCAAAAACAGGAACATAAACCAAAGGGTTTTGGGTAAGCAGCATCAAACCTCCTGCAGTTATCATGTCAGTAACTATTGATGCGGCAGAATTACGCATACTCGGAGTCATCTCATCATAGGTTATCCCCTTTTTCTCTAGATTAATATACACCCTTCTTTGCAACGAGGCAGGAAGTGCTCCTATCAATGGATAGAGGCGTTGCATGATTCTCGGGGTATAAGATCTATCGGGGCTTCTCTGGGCACCCATGCCCTTTATCTCCCATCCCTTTCTCCCCCTCATTTTTTTTATATCTTTCCTGTTTTCATAATAATCTGCCCTCAATATGAGATATTTGAAGCCCATCTCCCCAGCTTGCCTGATTTTTTCTTCAAGGTCCCTTGGAATTCCCTTAATTAGAATTTCAGTTCCGTTGCCAATTATCTCCCCCACATTTGTGATTGAGTTTAGGGTTCTGCTTGAGTCAAGCACCGGTCTGACATAATCGTAAACCTCAAGCCTGGTTTTCAGTGGCCAATTGGCGCACATTTCGCACTTTGCTGCATTGAGCACATGTTGCTTGTCAGCAACTCCTCTGAAATCATCACCCATTGCTTCAATTAAGACTCTATCTAAAAGCTCAGATATCTCCGGCTCTACCTGCCGCCACATGCTTTCGCTGGATACATCATAATGCATGAGATGGGGTTTATCAGCCAAAATGGCAACAATCTTATCGAAGTCCTCTGCAACGCCCAATCTTGGTTTTAGTTCCGAGCGCAGTCTGTCAGCCAGTATGAGATACTCGTTCTGCTGGGTGCTTTCAGATTCTCCTTTTGCGAGTTCTTGTCGCCGGATGTCTTCCATGGAGTCTAGCAGCTTCACTAGAGACTTGTCTCTCTCCGGGGCTTGGATGACAACAGTTCTCATGCAGCAACCCCCCTGCAGATCAGATCCTCTGCTTTCTGTCCCTGTTTGTAATAAGTGAGGTGTGCGTAATCAGCTTCGGCCAATTCCGCAATCTCTTTTAGCCTGGCATCAAGAGGCTTTTTGCCATCAGATAGCTTCTCGGAGATTGCCTGCGCTGCAATTTGATTCTTACCGATAAGAGTGATTGAATAGCGTTCCCCTGAGAAACAAACCAATGCTGAGAACTTTCTGTAAGGTTGTTGCTCTGAAGTCGAGAAAAATGTGAGCGAGTTTCTGGGCTTATCCAGGTATCTTCCAAACCCTTCCAATCCTTTAGGGTTCATTGCATCTCGGAACAGGTTACCCTGGCTGTGGTGTGCCGTAACCCTATATCGCAGGCTCTCCTCAGCCTCAGCGTTAACTGCAATTAATGCTGCCTTATCCATAAGTGGATGATAATTGGGTGCCGGAGGGATTTTTAACTGAGGCTTTTCAGGGAGCGCTTTCTGAGCGGCAGTTGTTGCTTGAGCTCGGGCTAATCTCATGAAACGATTATCAAAGGCACCCAATGGTGTAGCTTGGTTAAAGTTAATTGTGTATTCTTTTGGGTAATAATTGACCTTCCCGCACGCTAGATTGAGTATTTGTTCCGCAGGATAAAGCGGAATCTTGGCAATTAGCGACCCTATTGGTCTGGCTTTTGCCTTGCCAAAAACATTCTTGTCTTTTACAGCTATGTCTGAATTTTTCATCAAACTTGCAATTCGGGGTATTGCTGCTAATCCAAAGTATGCGAATAGTGGCACGTAAACAATTGGGCCAAGGTGCAATGCCCAAAAACCAAGGGAGAAAGAAGCTGCTCCTTCTAATAGTGCGTTAGCGGCTGTTGTCGACTCACTATTAAATGAGCTATAACCTCTCATAGTAAACGCGTTTTGAATCCTTTTCTGCAACGAGGCTGGCAGACCGCCTACAAGCAGGAATGCAGGCACCCCTAACAGGCGGTTTTTAAAAATTGTATTCTTATTTGGTCCGCTTGGTTGCGCTACATCAGTAATTGTTCCGTTATAAATTCTCTTTAATTTTATTATCTTCTCCTTATCCTTAGTATAATCAAATCTGATTACAACTTTGCTGAACCCCGCATCTTTTGCCTGCTTTATCCTTGTATCCAAATCCTTGGCGTCTAAATTAATCTTTAGAGTGTCTCCGCTAATTTGGCCAATATTATTTGCAATGTTAAGTGCTTGACTTGAATCCACAACAGGGAGTACAGTGTCATAGACTTCAATCCTTTTTTCCAGCTCCCAGTCTTTGCACATTACGCATTTTGCAGCATTCATGAAGTGGTGCTTGTCTTCCAGCCCGCGGAAGTCGTCCCCCATGGCTTTCACAATTATTCCATCTAGAAGCTCTAACATCTCGGGCTCAATTACCCTCCATGCCAAGTCCCTATCTGCATCATAAAACCTGAGGTTGGCATTTCCTGCGATAGCTGTGGCAATTTTTTTAAAGTCGCTCCCTTCATACTGCTCAAGGTAAGCACCCAGCTCACCAGCTGCCACAAGGTAATCATCGAGTTTAATTGAGTCCAGCTTTGAGATGCGCTGCTGTTCCCTTAGCGCTTGCATTGAGTCAAGTAGCTTGATCAAATCATGGCTTGCGCCTGTTTTCGGCGGTGCCTTTGTGACAACTTGTCGCTTCATCTTGTTACCTCAGATACACAAAATCCTCAACCTTCTTTCCTTCCTTGAAATGTGTGAGGTGCAAATAATCTGCATTCACTGCATTTGTTAGCCCTCTTGTATCTCCAGCAGAGAGTGATTGAATAATACTATCAACACCAGTATTCCCTCGCTTAACAACTGTGACAACATACCTTTCGTTGGCGAAGCAGACAAAGGCAGAGAGCTTGCTTTGCTCTGTTCCAATTTCTTCTTCGTAAACCGCCATCCCGTTGTATTCTCTGCTCCTTTCAGAAAGTCTTAAAGCAGTCTTTGGGAAGTCAGGCAAAGCTCTCAGCGCAGCCTCAAACGCCTTCCCCGCATTGTGGTGGTTCTCTGGCCTTAGCACAAGATCCTGCTCAAGGCTTGGTTCAAAAAGAGTTCCTGCCATCTTGCAAAGTGTGCTGTGGTAATTGTTGAGGTACTGGGTTGCCTGAGCTTTCTGGGGAATCTCAGCAACAGCCCAGCGGGGGTTTCCCATTGCATTTGGTGACCTATTGGATTCGACTAATTTTTCGACTGGCCAGAAAAATGGCTTAAGGAAGCCGCTCCCTAATGGTTTGTCAGCCTGCTTGCGGAAGCAGTAGCTGCAGTGGCCCCAGTCATCGGAGTCGTTCTTGTTTCTACTTTGCAGATAATCGTTGCAACCTCCTAGACCAAGCAATGGGCCACGTATAAACAACCCTCCCACTAAGCCTCCTCCAATTAGGAATGCAAGCCAAGGGCTTACAGTGACAGCTAATGTAATTCCGGCAGCAGTTAGCCCAACGGCCTCAATACCGAGGCTCCACTGCGAAGCAGCACTTGGTGAGTACAATTTTCTCATATCATTATTGTTTAAGTAATTTGCAATTGTAGATTGGATTTTCTTAGGGAGGGCACCAAGAAAGGGGTATGTTAGCCATTTCTGTTTGAACAAGCCCTTTAGCAGCCTTATATCTGACACGGGCAAGCCTTTGGATTGGACTTTTACTATGATGCCTGGAATTTGAGGGTTATACAACTGTTTAACGTCGTCAAACCAAAACCCCGCCTTTTCTAAACCCATTTTCCCAGCCTTTTTTACAATCTCATCAATATCCTTGACCCCCCAGTCTATTTCCAGCACGCCTCCCTTTATTGTGGATCTCCTAGGCAGCCCAAACAATTTCCTGAGGTTTCCGGTTACAATGAAATATTGCGAATTTCTTGGCAGGATTGTGTCATAAAGCTCAATCATTTCACGCCTTTGGAGGTTTTGGCCGGCCAGGACTTTCACGGCACTCCAGATGTGGTGCCTATCTATTGTTCCGCGGTAGGAATCCCCCAGCAACTGGACTGTCGCCATCTCGAGATCTTTCATGAAACCAGGTTCAGCAGCATACCAAAGCTTATCTCTGGATGAGTCATAGCCCCTGGTAGTAAAATCTCTCTCAGCTTTTTTGATTAGCCGGTCTAATCTTGCCTCCAGACCAGAAATCTTCTGGATAAGTTCGCCAGCCTGCCCGGCCAGCACAAGGTACTGGTTTTTTTGCTCATCCTTATCCTTAAAATTAGTCCTTAAGTTCTCCATCCTGGTGATAATATCACCAAGCTCTTCCCTTGAGGAGAGCAATTCCCCGTTGGCTTGTATCAGGTCTATCTTTTGCATCAAATCGCCTCAAAGCGCTTCTCCTAGTCCCTCCTGTAAATCCAGTCCCCTGCCAGGGCACCTTTTACATAGTGGCCTATGTGGGCATATTCTGCGTTTAATGCAGTTGCAAGCTCTTCATCGATTCTCCTTTCAAGCGGTTTTTCACTTGCAGCAAGGATAGTGCTTATTGGCTGGAAATCTGGCAGTGAAGTCTCTCTTGGAGATACATAAGTCAAAGCATACCTTTGCCCTGGGAAGCACACCACAACAGAGACCTTCTGCCAAGGCCCAAACTCGGTCCTGTTGAATAATGATAATGCATTGCACTCCCTGTTTAGATGGGACCGGTACTCAATGCCCTTCTCCAAAAGTGCTCTTATTGCCTTCTCAAAATCCTTTCCTTGGGTGTTATGGTTCCTCATGCTCCAAGTCAGGTTCTGTTCAGCTGCATCAGGCAGCTGGAGCTCTGCAATTTCACAAATTTTGGCATGGTAATTGTGCTTGACATTTTCCCCAATGCTGGCAACCCTAACCTCGGCAATTACATCTGCGTCGTTTGCGGTCTGGTTCTCAACTCCAACTAAATTAATAGATGGATATTGCTTCTTTATCTCTGCCAGCTCTCGATGATTTGCTTTAAATCTCACAGCAGTAAAGCCGTAATTCTTGGCAGCATCAACTGCATCAGGTAGTGCGCCTGCCTTTGGCACAACCACAGTTAGCCCGTCGCCCTTGCCCTTCTTGATTTTTGGCTTTAGGCCATCAGGGGTATGGAAAGGAACAATTGTTGAAAGCACAACAGAGCGCTGCTCCGATGGGAGCCCAACGCATCCCAGGTATTTTATTGCGTTCCAGAAATGGTGCGTGTCGCCCAAGCCGCGGAAATCATCACCCATGAACTGGACAGTAATCTGGGCAAGCCCTCGTAAAAATTCCTTGTTCTTTTTGCCCCAGTAATCTGATTGGAGGCTGTCAAAGAGTACCAGCTTGGGGTTGCTGTTGGCAATTGTAATCTGGCTCCTGACTTTCTTGCCCAACTGTTCGTTTGCCAAGCCTTCCATGGCTGATGCAAGCCTGGTTGCCAGGTGCACGTAATCATCAGCCTGATCCTGGCTGAAGCCCCGCTCTGTGAGGGCATCCTGGCGTATGGCCTCCATAGATTTGACAATGCTGTCAATGTGCACCTGCACGTCCTTGTCAGTGAGTTCAATAGTAACATAATTTCCTAAGTTATCCATGTTAATCCTTCCTCCAAACTAAATCAGCTGTCTTCTGGCAGCTGGTGAACTGAGTAATGTGAGCGTATATTGCGCCTGAATTCTTAGCAATTCCTTCTAGCCTCTTTCCTATCGGCTTTGTTGAATCAGCAAGCAGTGCCGACAACTCTTGAGGCCTGAATTCCCCGGGCGTAACCATTGTTATGGCATAGCGCTGACCTTTGAAGCACACCAAGGCAGAAATTTTTGAGTAATTGTCCACAGGCAAGACATTAAATGAGGTCACTGCGTCATATTCCCTGTTGAGCACGCATTGCTCTAACTGTGGGGTTTTTGCTAAGAGAGCTTCCCTGAAATTGTAACCCTGCGAGTTGTGGTTGCTTGGTGTATGGACTAGGTTTTCCTCAACTGTGGCATCAACTGTTATTGCTCCGAGGCTGTCCAACACAGGATGGAAGTTGTGCTTGTCCTGTTTGCTTACCTTTCGATAATAACCCTCTAGCTTAAAATCAATGAGCGCCCAATCTTCCTTGGCTTTACTTTTTCCTTCCTTTTCCTCCCTGCGAATTTTCAATTCAAATGGCAGGAGTGGTAGCTTCCAGAACAGGTTTCCGCAGATAAGGCGGTCAGAAGCATCCGATTCTTGTATAAATTGAACAAGTCCCTTAAAGCCAGTGTAAGCAAAATATACCGCTCCAGGGATGCATGTTAAAGGCCCTAAAGTCAGCCCACATGCGACAGCAGCACCTGCACTTAATACACCTTCCCCAATTATATTGGCTAATGTTGTATCCTCCTCATAAATATAATTGTTTTTTGCAGCAAGATTGAGCTGATCTACTGCCCATTTCTGAACCTTTTTTGGCAGCCCCCCTACAACAAAATGTATTGGAATTCTGGTGGCAGGGTTGTAAACCCGGTCCAAAAACCTGATTACGCGAGATTTATTTTTATCTTCCCCTTGCGCAGGAACCCTCAAGTTTTTACACTTAGAGAACATAGCTCTTTCTTCTTCAGTAAGATGATTCATATCGATTTCTGCCCGAAGGGTCTTAAACCCAGCATTCCCAACCCTTGCTGCTAAACTCAAAAACTCTTTAGGCGGTCGCCCGACAAATAGAATTTCCTCAGTTGGCTCTTTGCCATCCACATCCAGCCCCTTGTAACTGCGTGAGGGCTGCATTGGCACAATCTGATCAAATATCTTCAGCACCTCTGCCTTTGGTTTGCCAGTTGATGTGAGATATTTAACTGCATTCCACATATGGTGGGTGTCTTCAAATCCAGCCAGGTCATCTCCCAAGAGTTGGATTGTGAGGCTCTCAAGCCCGGTGGTAATTTCAGGGCTTGTCTTTCGGAATACATCTCCAAAATATGGGTCGTAGCTCTTTCCTTCGCCTTTCTCAAAAAGAGCCTTAAGATTATTGAGCTGGCTTTTAATTTGGGGCATACTTGTCAGCAGCTCTCCAAGTTCCTGGCTCATGCCAAGGTACGTATCCCTCTGCTTTGGTGAACCCTCTCCGTTTTGCTCAGCTATTCTGATGTTTTCTATTGCATCCAGTAATTGCAAAAGCTGGGCATGCTGCTTGTCCTCTCCGGTTATTTTCTGGATTGCCATCTTAGCCCTGCCTCCAGACCAGGTCTGCTGTCTTCTGGCATTTTTCAAATTGGGTCACGTGGGCGTATAATGCTCTTGATGATTTCGCAAGCCCCTCAACTCTTTCTTCAATTGGCTTAGATGTGTCTGCCAATAGCTTTGGGAGCTCCTTTGGCTCAAATTCATTTGGTGTTACCAAGGTGATTGCATAACGCCTGTTTTGGTAGCACACCAATGCAGATGTCTTACTGTATTTGTGTTCGGTCATGACTTTGTAGAATGTGATTGCACTGAGATCCCTGTAGAGGTCGCATTTATCCAATTCCCTTAACACTACAGCCCCACTCCCTTGAACCTGCAAGGCATCCCGGAATAGGCTTCCCTGGTAGTTGTGGTTCTTTGGAGAATACACAAGGTTATCCTCTTGCTTTTGATCCAATTGAACCTCAGCCAATCTCCTCATCGAAGGGTGGAGGTTTTCTGAAACTGGCTCATATATTTGGGCAAAGCCCCTATTTACGTTTCTAACAGACCCCAATTCAATCTCCATCAGGGCCCAGTTCTCTGGTTTTTTAGCTCCTTTTTTTGGATTTTCTTTATTACGTATTGCCAATTCAACTGGCAGAAGAGGGATTTTCCAGAGAGCATTTCCAATTGTCTTGTATCTTTAACAGCCGACCAAATAAATCTTATTATTGAATACCCAAAATATCCTGCAGTTGGGCCAACCGTCCATAACCCTAATGTTAAGGGGCAAACCACAGCTGCAATGGCACTCATCACAGTTTCCCCCATCCAATTGTATCCACTACACACATCTGAGTTAATCTCTAGCCCTTTCTTCTTATATTTTTCACTAATCCATACCTGAATTTTAGCTGGTAACCCCCCAATTATAAAATTTAAAGGGATCGCCGTGACAGGATTGTATATCCTTTCGAAAAGGCCTTTCTTATTTTTCTTTGCAGCCACACCCTTATTCGGTGTGATATCTTTTCTCCTGTAATTCGTCAGCACAGCAGATTGAGAATCCGTAGGATTGTTTAGGTCAATTTCGGTCCTCAAGCGTTTGAATCCGATTTGGGAAGCCCTCTTTACTATATCTTCTAATTTATCCGGTTCACGCCCTAATGTGAGGATACCATCACTTGGTTCAATTCCCGTGACTGTGAATCCCTTGAGATCAAGCGATGGCTGAACAGGGAGAATTGTGTCATAAACTTTTAGGCTGTCTTTCAAGGGCTTGCCTTCTGTTGATAGATATTTTATCGCGTTCCAAATGTGGTGTGTGCTCTTGAAACCCGCAAGGTCATCGCCCATTAGCTGGATAGTCAGATTCTCGAGCACATTAATAAAATCCGGGTAAATCTGTTCCCAGGCTTCAATAAAATATGGGTCATACTCTGCTCCCTCTCCATTTTCAGCACGCTGAACAAGATACTTAACAGATACCTTAATGTCAGGCATGCTGTCCAGAAGCTCGCCAAATTCCTGGCTCAGGCCAAGGTATTTATCCCTTTTCTCCAGATTGGGGTTTCCAGTTTCTTCCCCGCGCCTTATTTCCCCCATAGCTTGGAGTAGGCGTAGCAGCTCAGCATGCTGCTTGTCCTCTCCAGCAATGGTTTGCAGCGGCATTGGTTTTACACCTTCTTGACTTCATCTGGTTTCGGTGTCCCCTCTTCCACTTTGTAGATTGTCAACTCATTTTCAGCAGCAGGTGTGGCGTGAGGAGTTGTGCTTAACTGTGCCCGCGGGTTCTCAGGGGCAATGTAGCGCAGGTTTGTGACTGTCCTTAGCATCTGAACATCATGCGGACCTAACTTACCGCCGTTCTTCTCCTTCACGTGGTCAACAATCTCCTTCTCCAGCAGGCTAACCTTGGGGTCAAATGTTGATATCTCAATTTTTTTCTCAGTTCTAGAGCCTTGGTAGCCAACAACATGATATGAGTAATTTGGGTCATTCCTAAACTCTGCCTTGAGCTCGTAGTGGCTCCCGCAGTGGCAGGCAACCCTCTCAAGCTCAGGCCTGCTCAATTGCTCTGTTTTTCCAGTGCCCCTGACTGTCACATGTTTCAGCAGGGCTCCGACATCGTGCGCCTGAACCTGGTCCGAGCGCTTGCCGAGCCTAACAGCTGCAATTGCTTTAATCCTTTCAAGAACATAAGGGTCGTTAAGCCCAAGCCTTTCCATTACCTTTGGATCCAGCTCGCTTAGCGGTTGGCCTTCCTCATCCTGGCCTCCCCTAATTCTAATTATTTTATTGATTAGATACGTTCCGTAGGATTCCCTGGCCCATTGCCCGAACTTGCCCAATTGGAGGTTTGTCTCACCATTTGCAATTGCGCTGTTCTCAACGCCCTCAATCTCGCGGTAGAATTCAGCCAGCTCGTCAAGAGCCCCATCAGCGTTACCCTCGCCAGGATTTGCCATGAAATACAGGAGTGTCTGCGGGACAATGGCTTTGAAAGTAGTGCCTTTGTACTGCATCTCCATTATTGTGTATCCAGGTGGCAGGCTATTAGGGTCAATTTGGCCTTGGAATGGCACGAACTTCTGGCCCTTGGCCAAGAGCTCAAGTATATATGTTGGTGCAACACTCCTGAACGCAACCTTCCTTTCTGTAAGCTGTTCAAGCGCCATTTTGCCCTCCTAGCAAGGCTTTAATCTTTCGGTAATCTTGTATGGAATCCCCATTGGCATCCCGGAAAGTGAGCGAAGGCTGTTCTAGGTCTGTTGCGTGCTCTATGCCTGTCACAAGTTGTGTCAGGATTTCTGTAGTAGGTTCGATGCCGAAATCCTTAATCATGCCCATGACCCTGGCAATATCAAGACCATTGAGCCGTGGGTTGGCATCCTTGATAGTCTCTGGGCTAATGCCATCGGGAAGGTATCTTGCCCAAATCTCAGCGACCTCTTCCGCCTGTGGCATTGGGAAGTAAACCCTGTGCCTGAACTTCTCCAGCAGTGTTGGCCCGATGAGCTCTGGCTTTTCTGTTGTGGCAATGACATAAACCCCATCCATGGGTGAACTTAGCTTAGATTCAATCAGCCCTGTCCAATCTGAGGCCCATGAAACAAATCCTCGGCGCTCAATCAGTGCGTCAAAGCCGTCAAAAAGCAGCACGCACGGCGCGAGCTGCCTGGCCCTGTCGAAGTATTTCTCGAGTTTCTTCCCGGTTTCACCAACATACTTGTCCAATGGTGCAGAACCGCTGACAACAATGAGGTTAAGCCCATACTGCTTGGCCAGCGCTTCTGCAAATGTGGTCTTGCCAACTCCAGGAGGTCCGTAGAACAAAATGTTCCCGCCCTGCTTGCTGCTTACTATTTGCCCAAGCAAGTCCTTATGTAGGGCATACCCACCAATATCATCAACTGTAATCTTTGGTTCCTTGAATGGCATATCCCTTATTGCAGAAGGCTTAATCCTTACTTTGGCAAAGTCCAAATCTTCCCTCTTTACATTTAGGGAGTTTCTGAGGTTGGCGCGTGCCATGGCCTCATCCAGCAGGCCGCGCAGGTCACCGCCTGTATATCCATATGTGACAGAAGCCAAATATTCAACATCTTTTGGGTCAAACTTGAACTGATGGCCACCCTTGCCATTTGCATGGATCTTGAGAATCTCAAGCCTACCCTGCTCATCAGGGGGCATGAACTCAATCTCCTTGCCGAATCGTCCCGGCCTTCGCAGCGCAGGGTCAATCCTGTTTGGCATGTTGGTCATTCCTATGACAAATATGCCGTTGTTGGATTCCACTCCATCCAGCTCTGCCAGAAGCTGGTTGAGCATCTGCACCTGGCCCGGGTCGTTGCTCTCTTCCCTGCTAGAGAACCTATCGATTTCATCAAGCATCAGGATTGCCTTTTTGCCTTCCTTAACCTGCTTTCTGAGCTCATCAAAAACCTTGATTATGTCAAAGGCAGAAGAGAGCTTCTTGCCGTCATAGTAAACAAAGCCGGTCTTGTATGCGATAAATCTTGCGCCCAGTGTTTTACCTGTCCCAGGCGGGCCTGTCAGAAGGATATTTCTGTGACCCATTTCCTTGCCAAATTTATCAATATCAGACAATGTGGCAATAACTGTCTCAAGATCTTCCTTCAAAGCTTTTGGAATATAATATGTCTTTTCATTAACTGTCTTTTCTTCATTTGCCCTAATGGCCATTTGGCCCGTGGGGCATGTTGGTTGAGTAGTCATTTTTCATTCCTCCTTTCCTTCTTTCTATAAAATTCACAACCAAATCTCTCACCGCTCGGGGCAACATAGAGCTTCCCCAGGTCGAACGGGCACTGCCCTGTTCGTGGGATTCCATATGCCACTTCCAGCGCATGGCAGTTGCTTTCGGCATGCACCAGCGGCGAATCAATCATCCCCTTTTTTCCCAGCCTCTCAGCCAGCAGCAGCCCGCGCAGCCCTTCAACCTGCTTTGAGGTCAGCCGAATCACATCCTTGCCGAGCCCCACTGGGAAGACAAGGTTCACGCGCAGCGGCAAGCCCATCTGCTCGGCCAAGTCAATGATATTCTGCATATCACCATAATTTCTCTGATAAACCACACTTGTGATGAGAGTTGTGAAATGGGCTTTCAAAGCCCCAATATTTTCTAAAACCCTGTCGAAAAAATCAGTTCCAGTAATGCTCTTGTAAAGCTCAGGGCTGGATGCATGGAGGCTCACCTGAATCTCGACGTTTTTCTTGACAGTCTCTTCAAGGTCTAAAAGCCCCTCTGGAATAACTGTCCCATTGGTGGCAATGTGCACCCTTTTCCCCATGTCAACAAATTTTTCTATTAGCCACAATATCCGAGGATCAAGCATTGGCTCTCCTCCACCCACTTGGACGCTGCTATCGCTCTTCTGTTCTTGAACCACGTCCAAAATCACGTCGGTTGGCAGGCTTGAGCCATCCAGGGTTTGGTAGCAAAACTCGCATCTCTGGTTACAGTTACCTGTAATGTCAATATTCACCATTGTCCCTCGAAGATAGGCATTTGGGCTTATTTATAAACCTTTCGAAGTGTAATCACTCTATAATAACAAAAAAATCTTAAAACAGATATTTTGTGCACATCGTGCAAAGTTTCGCTAGAATCCGTTACTCTTTGCCATTATGTACGGGGCTAATTTTACTGTTTTTTATTCACGGCTGTCCTTACCCTAAATTATTTATATTAGTATATTACAAATCTCCATAGCAAAACTGGTGAAATTAATGAGGTTCTGTTTGGCACTGTTGCTCGCTATGATACTATGCGCAGGAATTGCAGCAGCCTGCGATTGTGGGGACTCGGTCTGTTATTTGGATAACAGTGGCACATGCTGTGAGGAGGATGGCGGATTCAATGTCTATATGCAAGGCGTGTGCAAGGATGCCACCCGAACAGTTATTGACAAGTGTGACTACGAAGCCGCCGGGTACCCTGTGAGGCTAACCGAGTATTACTGCCGAGAGGGGCTTTGCATGCCAAACGACGCCTGGTGCGACAATGGCTGTCTTAATGGCGCCTGTCTGCCCAGCGGAACAAAAATTACTTACCCCGCGCCTGGCTGCGATGACACTGACGAAGGGATTTTTCCAGAGGTTAATGGGCTCTGCACAGATGGCATTGGGACAGGAAGTGAACAGGAGTTTCCAGACACTTGTGATGGCAATCGCTTAAAGGAATACTACTGCGGTCCGGCAACTCCTAGCGGAGGCTGCCACGGCAGAGAGTGCAATAGTCAACCAGAATCACAATGCCTCCCAAAGGACAATTGGTGCCCGCTGGGCTGCGAGAATGGGGCTTGCAAGGTCAGGACTTTTACAACAATTGAGATTCCAATGGCTACAGAGCAGCCTCGGCAGGATTGTTCAGAGACAGACAATTCAAAGGACTTTTTCGTCCAGGGGACCTGCAATGACAGGCTCAAATCTTGGACTGACCAATGCGTCCTCACTGATGATGGAACTAACTTTGAATATGTTGATTCCTGCTCAGGTGACAGGTGCCATATCCAGGAATTCTATTGCCTGGGCGGCAGCTGTGCAATGGATGCAATGCAGAAATGCACCTGGGGTTGCGCTGCCGGTGCGTGCCTCGTTGAGCAGCCAGAAATGACTCAAGGGGGGGGCTGCTGCCTCAACCCCAAAAAGAATGCCTGCACGTATTACGAATCAGCCAGCCTTTGCTGTCCAGAGGATACAACCCAATATGTTTCCCCCATAGAAGTGGGTCCAAAAGATAGGCAGCAATGCCTCTCCCGCGATTGGTTCTTCTTTTATAGCAGTGATGATGCCTGCGCCCAGATGACCACAGCGAATTTTGACAATGCGGGATACTGTGAACAGGGCTGCTGCTGCGAGCGCTCCCCATCAGGATTTGTGAAGGGCTCTCAACTGTCCAAGATAAAATGCGGCGGAAGCCAGCAGCAGTGGAAATCTTTTGGAGAGATTAATGAATGCAGCAATGAGGCCTGCGCAAAAATAATGGGGGGAACAGCTGAGGAAATCGTTAACGATGACCAATCTTCGATAAAACCTCCAGCCTCTTCTGAAGACATAGATAAGGATGGCATTAGCGATGCCATGGACAATTGTATTGATGTTAGCAATCCTGATCAGAAGGATTCTGATTTGGACCAGATTGGCGATGTTTGCGACAATTGCCCTTTTGTAAAAAATGCAGACCAGAGTGATACTGATAAAGATTCGGTGGGTGATGCCTGCGACGACTGCATTGAAACCCCCAACCAGGATCAGGCGGATGGGGATGATGACAAAGTGGGGGATGCTTGTGACAACTGCATTGACAAATCCAATCCCAGCCAAAAGGACACTAACAGTGATGGTAAGGGGGATGCCTGCGATGGTAGTTCAAACAAGACCCAACAGTATGCACTTTTCGGCGCTATAGTTGGTGGGGTTATTGGAGGGATTATTGCACTC
Organism: uncultured Candidatus Woesearchaeota archaeon; assembly: GCA_903915225.1. GTDB lineage: Archaea > Nanobdellota > Nanobdellia > Woesearchaeales > B29-G15 > B29-G15. The sequence continues at coordinate 22,796 of CAIWSB010000089.1, read as the reverse complement.
ACCGTGCCTGCCCTCGCCCCAATACTTTTGCCCCTTGTGTTTGCCTGCGGTGTTGTTGGAGGAATAGTTGGCTCACTGTTCGGCCTGATTTAATTATGCAAAATTTTAAATACTAGTATAAGGTATTACCGACTTAAAATGCTTAAAAGGGTGCTGCTGGTTTTACTTATATTATTTCTATTTGTTCCTATAATTGTTTCTGCTGAAGATTCTACATCCCCCAAGTGTGGAGGGAGTGTCGGCGGGGTTGGTTGTGGCACAACTACCACCATTGCGACACCATATTCTGGATGCTCTGAGACTGATAATGGGAGGAAGATTTACGAGTGGGGAACATGCAGCGATGGCACAGTAACTAATGTACCAGATGAATGCCTTAGTTTGTCAACACTTAAGGAATGGTTCTGCTACCAGTGTCATCCCCCTTTCTGCATGTCTACTGAAGAGAAATGCGAGTTCGGCTGCGATATAGATAAAGGGGTTTGCCGCAAGAGCTATGGTAACGTTCCCTTAGGAACATGCAAGGACTTTGATGTTGACGCAGCCCATCCAGATGGAAAAAACTTTGATGTCCAGAGCATTTGTATTGACGCCCAAGGGCATGGCTTTGTGGACGATTGCGATGGGAGCAACAGGGCTGCTGAATATTTCTGTTCAAGTGGCTCTTGCATGAAAACAACGAACTGGTGCCCTGGTGGCTGCACAAACAGCATCTGCCAAGGGGGAGAACAGGAGAAGAGCGGATGCTGCGTAAACCCTAAGACAAGCCCCTGCACATATAACCAGGTTGCAAAAGAGTGCTGCCCGGCAGATGACCCAAAAGCCTATGCCACCGGAAACGAAAATGGCCCCAAGGATCAGGCAGACTGCCTCAAGAACTGGTTCTTCTATTACCAAGCCGATACCTGCCAGGAGGGCTCAGTGGCATGCGCAATGATGAACTCAATTAATTTTGCCAACTGGAATGAATGCACCAAGGGCTGTTGCTGCTCACACTCACCCGATGATGTTTGGGGAGGCAACCAGAGAGAAAATGTGAAGTGTACAGGCGAGGGATTTGTCTGGGTTGATTTCGCAACCATTGGGCAGTGCGACTCAAACTCATGTATGAGATATATCCAAAGCAACCCCTTACAGACAACCACAACAACAGTGACTTCAGGTCCTTCGTTAAACAACGACAGAGATCATGACGGGATTTTAAATGACAAGGACAACTGCCCTGATATCCAGAACGTAGACCAATTGGATACAGATGGTGATAGTGTGGGAGACGCATGCGACAACTGCGTTTCCGAAGTAAATATTGTCCAGACAGATAGCGATGGAGATAAATTGGGGGATGTGTGCGACAACTGCCCTGATGTGGCAAACGCTGACCAAAAGGACACAGACAAGGATGGAAAGGGCGATGCATGTGCGAAAGATAGCTCTTCAGAGAATAAAAATATCCTAAGGCTTGCATTAATTGGTGCAATTGTTGGAGTCATAGTGGGTTTAATCGTCTGGCTCGCACTTGAACTCCCTGCAGCGAGTATGTTATGGGGTTTGGGGATTGGAGCAGCAGCAGGTGTAATCCTGGGTCTGATCCTTAAGTTTATTTTCTAGAATTAAACGCCCTCGTGCAGGGCGATGTCCATCTTTACGCCGAATTCCTCTGTTGAAAGCTCCATCGGGCTGCCAAACACAATCCTGCTGGTGGCGGTTGTTGCCCTAAGCGTGTCCTCAAAACCCTCTATTGCCTTCTCAAACTTCTTCTCTATTGTGAGCACATCAATCCCAGCCTTAAGGCTCATGTCCCTCATTGACTTGAATTTCCTGATTCGGGTAACCATATCCACAACCAGGTCGCCCCCTTTCTGGGCTGCGGCGTCCTTTAGCTCAGCATTGTAGATAGGCCAGCTGGCAATGTGGATACTCTTGTCATTTTCGGACTTTGCATAGAACGATTGGTAAATATCTTCAGCGATGTGCGGCAGCAGCGGTGCAATCAGCTTTAGGATGTTGAGTAGCACATAATAGATTGTATATTGTGCGGAAACGCGCTCTGGGTTTGCCTTGTCCTCAAGGTACAGCCTAGCCTTAATCATTTCCAGATAATTGTCACAGAAGGTGTGCCAGAAGAAGTTCTCAACAACCTGCTTTGCCTTGGAAAACTCGTAATCCTCAAATGCAGCAGTGGATTCCTTGATCACATCCTGGAACTTGCTTATCATCCAAAGATCCACCGGGTGCATTTTCCTAGGCTTGCCACCCTTGAAATCCTCGAGGTGCATCAGCGCAAACCTGGAGGCGTTCCAGAGTTTTGTCAGGAATTTCATCCCAGTAACCAGATCCTTCTCCTGATATGCCAGGTCCTCGCCGAGCTTTGAAGATGCCGACCAGAATCTGAGTGCGTCAGCGCAGAATTGGTTTAGCACATTTTCCGGCAGGATAATGTTGCCCTTGGACTTTGACATTTTCTCGCCGTGCGGGTCCAACACAAACCCGTTTATCATGGCATCCTTCCAGGGCAGCTTCTTCTCGTGTAGCCATGACTTGACTATTGTATTGAAAAGCCAGAATGAGATTATGTCGTGGCCATTGCTCCTCAGCGAGAACGGGAATATTTTATCAAAGAGCTTTTCATCCTCACGCCACTTGGCTGCTATGAACGGCGTCAGTGATGATGTCGCCCAAGTGTCCATGACGTCCTTCTCTGGCACAATCTCAGTTGACCCGCATTTTGGGCATTGCTTCACTGGAGGCTTGTCCACCAGAGGATCAATAGGCAGTTTATCTTTGCTGGCAATAATCTCAGCATCGCATTTTGCGCAATACCAAACCGGAATCGGAACGCCGAAGTAGCGCTGCCTGGATATGCACCAGTCCCAGCGCAAACCCTTAACCCAGTTCTCGTACCTAGCCTTCATGTGGTCAGGGTACCATTTGAGTTTGTTCCCCATCTCAACAAACTTGTCCACTAAGTCAAGGTACTTGACAAACCATTGCTTAGAAACTATGAATTCGACTTCTGTCCCGCACCGTTCGTGCACGTTTACGAAATGCGACAATGGATTTTGGTCTTTGAGTAGGCCACTCGCTTTCAAATCCTCAATTATTGCAGTCCTTGCTTCCTTTATAGTGAGCCCCGCATACTTTCCAGTGCTCTCAGCCATTTTACCGTCCTTTGTGATGGACATTTTTAGGGGAAGCTTGTGCTTGCCGTACCACTCCACATCTGTCTGGTCTCCGAAAGTGCAGCACATGACAATGCCTGTGCCCTTGGTCATGTCCACCTTTGCATCCTCAAGGATTGGGACTTTAAAGTCCATCAGGGGCACCTTTGCCTCCTTGCCCTTCAATTGCTGGTATCTCTCATCAGCAGGGTTATAGAAAACCGCAACACAGGATGGCAGCAGCTCTGGCCTTGTTGTTGAGATTATCAGATTGCTGCTCCCCACTTTGAAAACAATGTCATTGAACATTGAGCTGAACTGCTTGTCCTTGAGCTCCACCTGCGCAATTGCAGTCTGGCACTCGGGGCACCATATAATCGGGGCTTCCTTCCTGTAACCGCGCCCCATCTCATGAATCTCAATAAAACTTAGCTGCGACATGCGCTGCACGCGCTTGTCAATTGTTCGGTACCGAAGCTGCAGGTCAGGTGAAAGCCCAATTGAGAGGAATTGCTTGAGCATGTTCTCCTCAGCCTCTGCAGTCTGCTCCATGCAGAGCTTCCTGAACTCATCCCGCTTCATCTTCGTGGCTTTGACGCCGCATTTCTTCTCCACATAGCGCTCAGAAGGCAGGCCGTTATCGTCAAACCCAAAGGGATAGAAAATCTCATCCCCTACCATCCTCCTGTAGCGCATTATGAAATCCGCCTGGGAATAGGCAACTGCATGCCCTATGTGCATGCTCCCGGAGACAGTCGGTGGAGGTGTATCTAGCGAGAATATCTTCTTTCTCGTGGCCGGGTTGAAGGCATAGATTTTTTCCTTAAGCCAGAAATCCTGCCACTTCTTCTCTGACGCCTTTGCGTCGTAATGCTTATCTAACTCCATTTTAATCTGCTTTCAGGCCTTTAGCTGGTCAGGAAGCGAGGAGGAATTTAAATAACTTGCGTCGATAGACGGGAAATTTACCCCCTGGGGCAGCAACAATGGCGCCGATGAGTCGGGGGAAAGGAACACGAAGTGTTCCGGCCCCTTACGGGGTGGCGAATAGGGCATTTGCAGCAGCAAATGACCGTAGGCCGCTAGAGTTGTTGCTGCAAGATGAGTGAATAAGTGACAGCGTCGAAAAGTTCTTAAACATTGGAAAGCCCCTCCGTGCCCATGGTCAGGATAGCTGTTTTGGACAAGAAGAAATGCGCCCCAAATAATTGCGGGGACTACCTCTGTGTTAGGGTGTGCCCCATTAACAGGAAGGGGGATGAGTGTATTTCCAAGACTCCAGACAGCAAGGCGGCTATTGACGAGAACCTGTGCATCGGCTGCGGGATTTGCATTAAGAAATGCCCATTTGGGGCAATAAATATCATAAACCTCCCCGAGGAGCTTAGCAAGCCGCCAATACACGCCTACGGCAAGAACGGCTTCCATCTATATAACCTCCCAATACCCATTTTCGGCAAGGTTGTGGGCATTATTGGCAAGAACGGCATTGGAAAGAGCACTGCAATCAATATACTCTCTGGCCAGCTCAAGCCCAACCTTGGCAAACCCGAGCACAATACGTCGATACAAGAGCTTATCGAGTATTTTAAGGGAACAGAGCTCCACAACTATTTTGAGAACCTAAATGCAGGCAAAATTAAGGTTGCTGTGAAGCCGCAGCAGGTCAGTTTGCTCCCAAAGCGCTTCAGCGGCACAGTCGGAGAACTCCTCAAAAAGATGGACGAGACGGGGCGTATGAAGGAAGTGGCTGAGAAGCTCGAGCTGACCCAGTTCCTGGACCGCAAGCTCTCTCAAATTTCAGGTGGTGAGCTCCAAAGGGTGGCAATAGCCTCCTGTTCGCTTAAGAAGGCGAATGTGTTCTTCTTCGACGAGCCAACATCCTACCTTGACATCAAGCAGAGGGTCCGCGTGAGCGAGTACATCCAAAGCCTGGCCAATGAGCAGACTGCTGTTGTGGTAATCGAGCATGACCTAATAATCCTTGACCACATGACCGAGTTGGTGCACATCACATTCGGAGTCCCCTCAGGTTATGGTGTGATTTCAAGCCCAATGTCCACCCGTGAGGGAGTCAATGAGTATCTTCGGGGCTTCATGAGGAAGGAGAACATCCGCTTCCGCCCCGGAGCCATCACTTTCGACGACAAACCCCCAGTGAAGCTAGCGAAAGGGCAGGCCTTGGTGGAGTGGCAGCCCCTTAAGAAAAAGCTGGGCGACTTTTCCTTTTCCTCTGAACCTGGCATCATTTACCGTAAGCACCTAGTTGGAGTTTTGGGTGAAAACGGCATCGGCAAGACAACTTTCGTGAGAATCCTTGCCGGCGAAATCCCAACTGACCAGGGAGAGCTAAATGCAAGTGTTTCCGTGAGCTATAAGCCCCAATATATTGATTCAGACAGCAAAGAGCCAGTGGGGATTTTCCTTAAACACGCCATCAGCACCCACATTAATGAGCTTGTGCATCCACTTGAGCTGGACCCATTGCTGACAGAGCCCGTTAGCAGCCTCTCTGGTGGAGAGCTTCAGAGGGTGATGATTGCAAAATGCCTCTCTGAGGAGGCCGACTTGTATTTGTTAGATGAACCATCTGCTTATCTTGATGTGGAGCAGCGCCTCCAGGTGTCTAAAATAATAAGCCGGCTCATTCAAACCACAGGCAGAACTGCCCTTATTGTTGACCATGATTTGCTTTTTCTGGATTACCTATCTGAAGATTTGATTGTTTTCGAAGGCAAGCCAGCTGTCTCAGGCACTTTAAAAGGTCCGTTCTCCATGGAAGCTGGTATGAACCTCTTCCTGGGCGTGCTGGGCATAACCCTACGGCGTGACCTTGAGTCCAAACGCCCGAGGATAAACAAGCTGGATTCGAGGCTTGACAGGGAGCAAAAGACAACCGGGAAGCTGTATTATGCATAGAACGTAAATTGTTCCCAAAATAGATTTTATTCTATATTATTATGTTTTTCAAACAAAAAATGAATACCGAAAGATTTAAATAATTATTATTTACTCTATAGTAATTAAAATGAAACAAGCAAGAATAGGAGTCGTTGGTTATTGCCCACCTACAAAATATGATGAAGTAAAAGCACTACAGTTTCTGGAAGAGGCTTTTGATAGGATTGAATCCGATTTTGCAGGTAGAGATATTGTAATTGTCTCAGGTGCAACAAATGTTGGAGTCCTTGCACAGGCTTACAAATTGGCGACCCAAAGGGGATTTGGAACAGGTGGGGTTGCTTGCGTGAAGGCAGCTAACTATGACTTATTTCCAATGACTGAAAAACCTGTAATTGTTGGAAAAAACTGGGGAGAGGAAAGTCCTGTTTTCGTAAGAGGGGTTGGAGTAATCAAAGATGTTGAACCAGAAAAAGTTGGAGAATATCAAAACCATCCTCATTACGGCCTTGATGCGATGGTAAGGATTGGAATTGGCCCCCAATCCCTCCGTGAAACAACAATGATTAGAGAAATGGGAAAGCCAACCTATGAATTTGACTTACCTAAGCTTGATTAAAATCGATTCTTTCTAATTATTAATTCGTTTTATCAAAAAGATATCTCAACTTTTGTTTCCCTTTGGTACCTTTACTATCCTTATTGCTCCCATACAACCCAGCCCTACCAAAACAATTGACCCTGTAACCAGGACGCCAGTTGCGACTTTTTCTTTCTGCTTCACTTTTAACTTAATTGCCACACCCACTGCAGCATCCAGGTTTCCCCCTGCTGTTTTGAGGATTAATCTATCCTCAATAAGCCCTGTTTGATTGGGCACTAGGGTTATCTGGCAAAGCTTCGACGAGAAGGGTTCAACCTCTGCACCTTTGGAATTGAGCCATGCATTGTGCTTTTCCAGCTCGGCATTCACCGCAATAGCTTCGCTGTTAGGATTAAAAACCCTTAATTGAAGGCTGCAGATAGTGCCCTCGGAGCAGTTGGCTGAAATCTCAGGGGGGGAAATGCCAATTCCGAGGGCATTAGCAGAGCTGATAGAAATAAACAGCAACAAAAAATAAAACAGCCGCCTCATTTTACAGCTGTGAGCGTGATGTGCCCGTTATAGACTCCCGGCACTAGGGTTCTCGGTAAATCAAAGCGCAAGGATAATCTCAGTATGCCCTTCACAGCCAGGGATTCTGTTGTGAGATAGTTTGATGAGAGCTCAAAAAACTCAACTGGCTCTGCCCGGGATATTTGCACACTTATTGCACTTGGAGGGATCTGGCTCTGGTTTAGCTGCAGTCCGTTTGTGGAAACCATTAGATTAAGGGGGCTGTTGCCAGTGTTTTGCAAAGTGGGCTTTGCAGGAGTGCTCGGGTCTAGGTCGCCAATCAGCTGGTAAGACCCGCCGAGATTTGTGTCAATTGAGATCTTTGTGGTGTCGACATTGAAGGCCAGCACCTCACCGATATCAATGCCAATTGTTGAGGTTGCGCAGTCGCCGGAGTCACATGCAGTTACTGTAATATAATGTAATCCAGGGGTAATGTGGTAATTTATTGGTATCTTCCCGGAATATACTCTCGTGGGTTGGGTTTCATTAACCACATCTGTGAGGTTTAGTGAGATATTGTCAAACCCTAGCCCCACCCCTTTTATATCCCCGGACAAATCACGAACCCCAACAGCGACTTCCAGGTTCTTTGTTTGCCCCGGCGCGGGGAAAACTTGTATGCCCGACTTTTCAGGTGCTTCATCAGTTACATTGACATAGAGGATATCTGGAGCAGAATCCTCAATAGTGAGTTCTATTGCCAAATCCTTGTTCGGCCCCAATTGCCCGATTGAGTTGCTCGGGCTTGGCTGCTGATATGTGAAATCTTTGGAGTTGTTGCCTGTGTCTATGTACGCATCGCCACTTTTTTCTCGAGTCAAGCTTAGCCCCTCATCTCCAAGTGCGGCAGGGCTGCCCTCGAAGAGCTTCGGGTTGCTCACAGGACCCCACCCAACGCTGTCTTCCACGACAGTTGAGCCAACAAGGGCCACACCCCCCGCAGTATTGCTTAAGGTGAGCGCCTCTTCATGATCTGCAAGAGGCCATGAGGCAGGTTTCGACAATGCGAAACCCTCATCGGCAATCAGGAAATGGGATTTTGCCGGGATTACTGTGCCGTTTGGTATTGTGGCATCTGTGTCATAGGAGCTTGATGATATAATCCAACCGCCTATATTGACAGGCACATCATTTTGGTTGAACAGCTCAACATACTCAAGCCCGTTCTCAGTCCCAATGGGGTTGTACATCACTTCGGTTATGAGCACATTGGACCTAGCCCAGACGCAGGTTGTTGCCAGGATAAAAACCAGAACCATCCCGAGTATTTTTGGTGTTTTCATGGCATCTAGGCCACAACAATTCTTATTAAAATTTCTTAGGAAAATTCCGGAAATATTTCATTATTTATAAATGAATTTTGACACTTCTCTGGAAATTTGTGGATATTTTGCGCTTTTAAACAATAAAAACCGAAAAACATTCAAAAACTCTGCATTTTTGTCAGCAACCGTTATATTTATAAATTACCCCTTAATAGTAATAAAAATAAAGGTGATAAAATAATGATACTAATATTGCTTGCAATAGGTGCCTTCTGTTCCACGGCCCTTATCGGCCCTGATGATGGGTCCGATAAGCCTACGGGACTTGAGGGCAAGTTGGACAAGACTGAACCTAAACCTGAATCTAAGCATTTTAATCTTCGTGAGTTTACCAGGCACCCTTTTAGAGAAACAGGGGAGCTCTACAATGATGCAATGATTGAGGTAGCATTGGCTAATAGGTACGTTCCTTATGACTATGTAAATGCCGGTCCTTATATCATGGCTGCAGTGGGCGTTAAAAGATATCTGGAATCCAAGGGTCTGCATCTTCACCTAAATCTCCACGTGCTGCCCCCCATGGTTCAGGCGTTTGGTGTCCATGTGGCCCAGGCACCACACCTCGTTTACCAAGGTATCCATGCAATAATGGCGGCTTTTGGGATGCACTGATGCGGAACCTTTTTAAGCGAGGGTTTCTTTGTTTTTTAAAAAAGGGGTGCCCCCAGATTTTCAGGTGCTTCCTTTGATTCTCATTCAATTCTAATCTTAATTTAGAAATTTGTTTTTCTGTGATAACGATAAGGCGGCCGTCGTCGCTATTGCTCCTCCTGGTGCACCCCGCAAGGGACACTCAGAGATTCGGAATCTCTGGTGTCCATCGGATACCTCTGGACAACCCCCGCCCCAGCGGCGCCACGACTACTGCTATAACAAAAAGAAAATTTCTAAGAATTAAAAAGAATTTGGCAGGTTTGCGGGCCTGCCAGTAAAATTTTTATTCGTAATACGGAACGAATTCCATGACAAGCCGGTTCACACCGCGCTTCTCAAGGTAGACATCCACAATCCCAAAGCCCATGTGCGCCGGGATTTTCTTGCCTCGCATGAATGGGGTCTGCCCGCAGAGCGTCCCGCACTCAAAGGCATGGATGTTCCTGTTGAACATGTACATGGCCTTGTGGTAGTGCCCCTCATGCAGGATGTTTGGCTTTTCTCCTCCTGTAAAGCTCTCGATAAGCTTCTGGAGCTTGTATGACACAGCATAGGCTGTCCCGTCATTAGGGTGGACTAGCTTTATTGAAACTCCCTTTGCTATTTCGATATCTCCTTCGCCCTGCCCTAGATGAAAGTATCTGTCCGGCAGCCTTCGCTGCAGTTCCTCTCCCACAATAACACCGCAATTCCCCTTTCTTACATACCAATCATCATGGTTCCCATCAATGCCAAACACAGGGGCAGGCAATTGGCCGTAGAGCTCCACTGCGTACTCCATCTGCCTCTGAAACCCTAGCTTAGTGAGCTCGAAGACATGGCCATCGCGTCCACTCATCCCCTCAAGATGGTCCCCTGCATCAACAATAAATTCCAGATGCTCTTGCCTGAACCTTTCGCACATCAGCTCCCAGAGGTCTGGCTTGAATGCCTCATGGCCGATATGAGGATCAGCAAAATATCCATATTTTACGTGGTCTGTTGCCAAAGACAACTTCTGCTTTCTAGACGGTGATCTTCTATTGCTTCTTAGAACCTCTTTAAGTTCATCTTCACTAAGATTATATTTTTGCAATAAAGCGGTTAGCCTGTCGTCAGGGACTTCAATCTCGGGTTTTTTTGCCATGGTGCACCCCTCTCTCTGATTTTTTGTTATTTAATTTTCACTGTAAGACAATAACTTGTATATAAACGTACATCCCCCTTTTTTGTTATTAAAGGGGAGTTACTTTCCTTTATAATACCTCCTAAAAAAACTTTTATAACAGTGTACATAAATTTTTAATAGGTTATATATATGGGTTCCAGATTACTGGTTGAATCCCATAAAGAGGTGGAAATTGTGTGCGGAATTGTTGCGATAACTTCAGAAAAACTATTCTCAGTAAAGAAGGACCTTCTCTTCGGCCTGAAGAAGCTTGAGTATCGTGGTTATGACTCCGCAGGGTTTGCCACAACAGAAGGGAATTATGGCAAGGAGGTTGGGGACATTGACAACCTTTTGAGATCCACCCAAAAAGATTTTCTCACAAAGACAGCCATCTCCCACACCCGCTGGGCAACCCATGGGGGCGTCACGAAACAGAACGCCCATCCCCATTTTGATGCCAAGAAAGAGGTATTCCTGGTGCACAATGGCATTATTGAAAATTTCCTAGAGCTAAAGGCCGCCTTGGAGGCCAAGGGCTACATTTTCAGGACTGAAACCGATACTGAGGTTATTGTAAACTTCCTCCATGACCGCATGAAAACCTCAAAACCAATTGATGCAATGCGTGATTTCATGAAGGCAGCCAAGGGCACGTATGCAGTTGTGTTTTTCAAGACTGGCAGCGATAAGCTATATGCAATGAAAAAGGACTCGCCGCTCTGTCTGGGTGTCTCCAAAGGCCGAGTGTTTGTTGCATCGGACATCTACGCTTTCTCGCATGAAACAGACAGGGTGATTTTCTTTGAGGATTATGAGATGGCCGAGGTCTCACCGCAGGGTTTCCAATTTTTTGGCATGAGCGGCCCAATGAAAAAGGAGCCTGTCCAAATCCAATGGGAGCGTGAACCAGTCATTAAGAAACATTTTGATCATTTCATGCTGAAGGAAATATGCGAGCAGCCTGCTGCAGTTGAACGGTTGCTTCATTCACTAAAAACCACCCAGGCAAAGCGCATGGGTGAAATAGCAGACATGGTGCGCGGATGCAAGCGAATATTTTTCCTTGCCTGCGGGACATCATACCATGCAGCCCTGATAGGCTCATACCTGCTCAGCAGGCTCGGCTTCGAGGCCCACGCTGTGATTGCCTCAGAGTTTGAGGATTTCTCAATCATTGACAAGGACACTGTTGTGTTTGCAGTCTCCCAATCAGGGGAAACAATGGATGTAATCACAGTGCTGAAGGACATAAAGCGCTTCAATCCAAAGATAATTGCAATTGTGAACTATCCTTATTCGAGTGTCCATCGCATGGCTGATAATTACATTGAGATAATGGCAGGGCAGGAGATTTGTGTTGCAGCCACAAAAACATTTACAAATACACTTGTGGCAATCTACGAGCTCGCCCGCGTGCTGAGGAATCACATTGTCCTTGATAGGATACCCTCCATAATTGAGGAAGTGATTTCAGAAAATGAATCCAATGTCAAGCGCCTGGCAAAAAAGCTCAAGGACAAGCATGACATTTTCGTGCTCGGCCACCGCGTGAGCTATCCCATTGCCCGTGAGATTGCACTGAAGCTGAAGGAGATTAGCTATGTGCATGCAGAGGGCATGATGGCAGGCGAACTGAAACACGGCACAATAGCACTGATTGAGCCAGGGGTCCCGGTAATAGGCCTGGTTCATGAATCCAATAGGGATAGGATGGATTCAGCACTGCGCGAGGTCCAGGCCCGTGGGGCAGATGTTTATAAGATTGGCAACCACTCCAAAGACTTCATGCTGCCCGATGGCCTGAATGAGGAGGAATATTCCATAGTATCGACAATAATAGGGCATCTCCTGGCATACCACATTGCCAAGCTGAACGGGCTGCCAATAGACAAGCCGCGAAACCTTGCCAAGAGCGTGACTGTGAAATGAATCTCTTCGGCACAGATGGGATTCGCGGCCGGGCAAATGAGTTTCCATTGGTGCCTGCATACCTCACGTCGATAGGCCGCGCAATTGGGGTTTTCTTCAAAGGCAATGGCATGGTGATACTTGGTGGTGACCCAAGGCTCAGCACAACAATGATCTCAACTGCTCTGGTTTCAGGGATAACCTCCACCGGTCGAAGCGTTTTGCTCGCAGATGTCATACCCACACCTGTTCTGGCACATCTTGTCAGGCAGTACAAGGCCCCCTGCGGGGTTATGGTTTCAGCATCACATAATCCTTGGCACGACAACGGCGTCAAGATTTTCAACAACAGCGGCTACAAGCTGAGCCTTGCAGAAGAGGATAATTTTTCAAAGCAGGTCGAATCCAAGGAATCATCTGGCCCCAGCAGCGTGGGCTCAGTCTACTACATAGTTGCATGGCAAGAGCAGTACATAGCCCGGCTAAAATCCCAATTCAAGCTCAACCTTTCGAAGCTCAAGATAGTCCTGGACCTAGCCAATGGTGCAACTTGTACTCTCGCCCCAATGATTTTTGAGGCCTTTGGTGCAAAGCCAATAACAATCAGCAATGAGCCAGATGGAGTTAACATAAATGAGGGTTGCGGTGCAGGAGACATCAAAAAGCTCCGGGCTGCTGTGCTCAAGAATAAAGCTGATATTGGGATAGCATTTGATGGTGATGGCGACCGGATTATTATGGTTGATGAGAATGGCAACAAGGTTGATGGTGATGCAATCATGGCTCTACTGGCAATCAACTGGTGGCAGCGTAGAAAATTGCGGGGTGCTAAGATTATTGCAACCCAATACTCCAACCTGGCTTTGAGTAAGATACTAACTGAAAAGGGCATTAAGATTGAATTTGTTGACACAGGCGACAGGTTTGTTGCAGAGCGCATGAGGCAAGCCCGCTTGAACCTCGGCGGAGAGAAATCAGGGCACATTGTCCTGAGCGATTACGAGACAACAGGCAACGGCATAGTCACAGCATTGGCCACTCTTGAGGCACTCGGAAAAAGAAGGCTTTCAGAGGCAAACACGGTGAAAGATTTCCCCCAGGTTCTAATAAATGTGGATGTCAAGGAGAAGCCTCCATTGGAAAAACTTCCTCAGGTTATGGATGCAATGAAAGCAGCAGAAAACAAATTGGGTACACTCGGGCGAGTTTTTGTTAGGTACTCTGGTACTCAGCCCATGGCAAGGGTCATGATTGAGGGCGAATCAGAAAAACTTATTAAGCCCCTGGCAGAGAATATTGCAAACGCTATACGCAAGGGGTTGTGCTAAGATGCAAGCAATTATATTGGCAGCAGGAAAATCAACAAGATGTTACCCGCTTACTCTAACTTGCCCCAAGCCCCTCCTCCCAATAGCAAACCGCCCGCTAATTTTCTACAACCTCGATGTGCTTGTTGGGCTTGTTAAGGAGGTAATAATTGTTGTAGGCTATCAGGCGGACATGGTCAAGCAAGCCATTGGTGATAAATACCGTAATATTTCTATTACATATTTTGAGCAGAAGGGTATGCGGGGTACGGGGGATGCTGTAAAGCAGCTTGCGCCATTCGTTAAGGAAAAATTCATTTTGATGAATGGTGATGATTTATATTCAAAAGAGGACATAAAAGCTCTCGTTGGGAAGGAAGACTGCGTTCTGGTGAGCAAAGTTGACCAGCCACAGTTCTTTGGCATAATTGATTCAATTGGAAAAAGGCTCAAGGGGATTATTGAAAAGCCAAGCCATCCAAGATGCAATCTCGCAAACACAGCAGCCTATGTTTTCAAGCCGGAGATTATTGGCTGTGTGAAATCCCTCAGGCCAAGCCTTCGAGGCGAGCTGGAATTCACAGATGCAGTGAATTCATATGCAAAGAAAAATGAGGTTACGTATCTGACTGCAAAAGGTTTATGGCTGCCCATCAGCCACTCATGGAAGCTCCTTGATGCAAATGCAGCTGTGCTGGGGAAGCTCCCCTCAAAGATTGAGGGCACTGTTGAGCCAGGGGTGACAAATCACGGAAAGCTGATTCTCGGCAAAGGCTCTGTTGTCAAGGCAGGAGCTTATATTGAGGGGGATGTTTTGGTGGGAGAGAACTCAGTAATCGGCCCCAACTGCTACATCCGGGGTTCCACAACAATTGGGAATAATACCAAAATAAAGAACTGCGCTGAGATAAAAAACTCAATAATCATGAATGGGGTTAATGGCTGCCATTTCTGCTATATAGGTGATTCCATTCTGGGGAACAACGTCAATTTGGGTGCAGGCACAAAGACAGCAAACTGGAGGCATGACAATGCCAATATTAAGTCAATAATCAATGGCACCTTAGTTGACACTGGCCGCAGGAAGCTGGGTGCAATTATTGGGGACAATGTCCATACCGGCATAAACACTTCTATCTATCCGGGGAGAAAGCTCTGGCCCGGCACGACAACACTGCCGGGAGAGATTGTTAAGGTGGATGTTGTTAAGTGATTCCTTAAGTTCATGTCGTGGTGAGTGTTGAGTACACAGTTAAACTATATTCTGAAACATTATTCGTATTCACATTTTGCCCGCACAATGATGCCACTGTTGCTCCGATTAAAGTTGCTGCAAGGCAAGGGTTCGCTTCAGAGAATCCCATCTGCTGGACCTTAGCCAGCTGAGGCCCCATATTGGCAAGATAAACCATTGCTGTAGTGGCAGCAGAGATTGCCTGCCATCTCTTGATAGGGTTTGCGCTTGAATCAAACTTTGGTGCTTTGTCCACAATTTCAGCCAGCTTGTCCTTCCTTTCTTCTGGGTTCACAAACCCGAAGTCCCTGCCAAGCCCTTGCTGAAGCTCATAGCTCAACCTGTCAAACACAAGCCCTTGCCTGATAGAGTTTGAAAATCTCTTGAAAGGCAGTGGCCAGCTGATTATTTTTCCTGAGTGGCGCCTGGAAACTATTCCGAAGAATTTAGCCATCTTATCTGGCATCGTGCCAGTTATCTCTTTGAAGCGATCCCTGTCGGAAACTGTGCCCATGAGCACGCCGAAATCATAAACTGCCTGCTGCTTTGCCTCCAGCAGTTGAGAGTAAGTCTCAGGGTGTGTCGCAGCCGCAGCTCTTGCGTCCTGCAACAAATCCCCTTCACCAATGTCCTGCCTCAGCCTCTCGTAAAGCTCCACTTCTGCATCGAAAAACCCTGAATCCCTGATTGCCACCAGCCCGCAATTCCTTGCGACTTTTTGGGCTGAGAACGGGGCCTTGAACTCCATCTTTGACTCCTGGTTGATTCTCCTCCTGATTGCTTTTTTCACTTCATCAGCCGACTTTCCGGCAGACAACTCAGAGAACATTTGGGTATAGATGTCAATCAGCTTGCCAGAAGTCTTCCCAAGAGCACCTGCAAAGAGTTTGCCAAAATTCCCAATCCTTTCTGGTAGTTCAGTTGCAGCCACGACCATATCATTAGTTTTCATTGCGACCAAGATTTCATCTAGATTTGCCATAATCAATCACCTTCACAGTGGGATATTTGGCTAATTTATAAATCTAACTATTTTTACTATTACTAAGTAGTATATTTTATGATTAATGAAAAAACAATCTATATCGCAGATGAGTGTAATCTTCAAAGAGCTTGAACTTTTATGTGGACATCTGCAATGAATGGGCTCTGAATTAGGATTCCGAAAATATTTCTACATATAAAAGTTATATACCTATATATATGGAATTTTGAATTCTCGACGAGAAATTCACGCAAAGATAAAACTTGGTTTTTATGGGTTTATAACCCAGTTATATCTCTTAGCAGTTGATTATATTTCTATAGGCTGTGGAAAAAATTTATATAGACTCCAAATATCACGCTACATATGACAATTCTCATTGCATCTCTGGGCGCAGGCAAAGGCTCCTGGACCTACATAATTGAGCTCGTGAAAAAGCAGGAATGGGAGCAGGTAATGCTTGTCACAAACAGCTTCGGCGCAGAGCGGTTCTCAGTCCCCGGACGTGAGCTTGCTTTTGTTATAATTGATGACACAAAAGAAATCCCAGAGATAACTCAGCAGATACTCACCCAGCTGAAAGGCAAGTCGCTGGGCATGGAGGTTGCACTGAACATTGTCTCAGGCACGGGAAAGGAGCACATGGCCCTTCTCTCAAGCCTACTAAAACTGGGCGTGGGCATACGCTTGGTTGGGCTGAATAAGGAAACAGTTGATGAGCTTTAGTCCTGCTCTTCACTCTGCTGGTCCAAGAATTTCTTAAAGGCTTGTGCCTCTTCCTCAACCTTCACAAGAAGCTTTGTATCGCTAAAAAGAGCCTCGGCACAGGATTCGCAATAGTAGTTGTTGGTCCCCTTTATCTGGAAGACCGCACTATCGCCGCAAATAACGCATTTCTTAGGCATTGTGACACGAGTAAACCCTAAAACCGCCTGATTTGCTCAAGACGGTTCCATTTCCAAACAATTCTGTCATAATGTTATATAAACTTTTCCCCCCCTTATTGTGCCTAGCGACAATCTGCAGGCTCCCACCCTTGGCAAGATGGGCTTTTGATTGCTCAATGAGTTTTATGCAAACATCCTTGCCTGCAGTCTGAGGAGGGTTTAGGAGAATAACATCAAAAACTCCCTTGAGATTCTCAAAGCCATCGCTCTGAACCACTGTGCAATTCCTCTGCTGGTTCATCTTTACGTTCATATCAGCTGTTTTCACAGCCCTCTCATTCACATCTGAAAGCACAACCTTTGTTTTAGGATGTGCCTTGGCAATTGCCACTCCAATTACACCGTTGCCGCATCCCAGGTCCAGCACGCGCCCGTCCCCTGGAATCTGGGCTGTGTTTGTCAGCAGGGCACTCCCCTGGTCAACCCCACCCTTGGAAAAAACCCCCGAAGCAAAGAACAGCTGAAAGCATTGGCTTCTCAGGTTTACCTCAATCTTTTTGAGCCTCAGCTCAGAATCCTGGTCTTTTGAGTAATAATGGCTCATGCCTTCATTATCCCCAGCAAATAATATATTAGCCTGTCAACAGCTCGGTCAAGGTCAAACCCGTGGCCAGAAATGGTTATGCATCTGTCAGCCATGCTGATTCCAGGTTTGTCGGCTACATTAATATATATCACAGAAAGGGTGTCATTATCGCATGATGCAATGGGCCATGGGGGGCACGTCCCGTTTTTCGGGCTGGTGCATGCAGGCACAGGTTCAATATTAAACACAGTGGCCAGATTGCTGCTGACATCATATGCAGCCAAACTTGTGTATGAAAGATTGGACTCATATGGGTCAAATGTTACATAGACCTGCCTGCTGGAAAATGTGGCCAGCTCGCCCCCAATTGAAATGTTCTTAGTCTGATTAGGGAGGAACCTGAATTCAAGGTTGAAAAGGGTTTTATCCACAGCAACATCAGTAAGCCATGAGTTATGAAATTTTGTGAACTTGTAACCATTGTAGTACTTAATATTCTCATTGATAATCTCCTGTTGCCTGTGCAGCTTAAAGGCACGCCAGCCAAGATAGCCCCCAATTATAATTCCTAAAATAATTGCTAAAATAAGTAAAGTGATAATCAGGCTTTTTACCTTCATCTTAAGATCCCCAACAATCCATAGAGCATGCGGTCCTTCAATGCCAGAAGATCGAGGCGGCTATTGCCAGCTATGTGCAGGCATTGACCCTCCAAATAGGCTGAGGTTTTGTTGGCGTACTCAAACATAATAACCGGTGTAATAGCTGTTGCATTGTCACAGGTTATCCGGCCTCTGCCAGTGGTTGTGTTTGTGGTGTAGCCCCCAATTGAGTAGATGGATAGCTGCATTAGCTCCTGGGTTAGCAGGTATTCTGCCTCGGATAATGATTGGATTAATGGGGATTTGATGTCAGATGTTGTATAAATAAGCTTAGTGGCCTTCAACGGGTCAAGAACACTTGAGTTAAAGCTCATGTTCACTAGACTCTGAGGCAGATAATTGAAGTAGAAATCATGGTTGCTTATCTTGGCTAACAGCAGCCCGTTCTTTTGGGCTGTGAATTTTATACCCTTGTAAGTGTAAGCCTGCTCCTTGGATTGGGCACCATAGTAGCCCAACACGGAGCTAACCATGATAAATGCGATAATAAGCCCGATGATTATCTTCTGATTCCTGTTCTCATCCTTCTTTCCCTTTGCGCGAACCTTTTTCATAGCTGCGGTTATTCACGCATGATTTAAATTTCTTTTGGATAAGACGGTGTAGTAGTGAATAACTCAAAATTCGAAGCTTCTTTCGGTTGCCATTATAGAAAAAATGGTGCTCCTTAGGAACATGACATTTTTCGATAAATATATAAATAAAGCGCCCTCTAAAACCGCCAAGAGGTGTCACAAAATGGACAAAAAAGGCATGGAACTTTCTTTGAATATGATAATTTATGTTATCCTTGGGCTTGTTTTCTTGGGTGTGGCTCTTGGGTTCATCACTGGCTATATACCACAATTACTTGATAGTTTGAAGGGTTTCCCTCAGCCATCAATACCCCCTACCTCTGACAAACCCATCTCCTTTATTCCATCATATGCAATCAGGAACCGAGATGTTAAAATGACAGTAAGTTTCTTGAACACAGAAGCAGGTGATGTTCCCGCCACAGTTGTCCCTCAGATAAGATGCTCTGACATACCTGATGTGAGGGTAAAAGCCTCAGGCTTAAATGTACCTGTTGGCGAGGTAAGGGACTACCATATTCTGGTTTGGGTGCCAAAAACAACAACACCTGCCATGTATGCATGCACAATGACTGTAAGCCAGACTGAAGATACCTTTATTTTAGAGGTAAAATAGGTTTACAGGCGCAGCCTGGAAATTCGGTTTAGATGCATGTTTGGGGAAAGCACGCTCCTCACCTCATGGGGCTCAATCACTCCTCTCATCCTTCCAACATCAGCCCCTGTGTCAAAGCCAAGGTCGTATCTGAGACTGGAAGCTCTCTCCAGAGTGCAGACCACCTCCAGTATGCTGTGGGCTTTTCCTTCTGCAAGGGCTCTTGAATTCGCCCTGGAAAGGTTATACGAAGCCACCTGCCCGTCAATATACACTTGTTCCTTCCCTGCATTGTTAGCCAATTCGTTTCTGACAGGCACAAAGAAAGTGATATATTCTGCCATTCCTTTCACCTCAATTTGTTTGTTGAATTAATGATAAAATAATTACTATTTAAAGATTTGTATTACTAAGTAATACTTTTCCAACCGCTAGTTATTTAAAACATATGGCCTTGGGTTTTTCGATGAAGACAGATCTTGTTGTTGTAGGGAGCATAATCCATAAAGGGAAAATACTTCTTATTAAGCACAAGAAACTGAGCAAGTGGCTCCCGCCAGGCGGCCACATTGAAAAGGATGAAACCCCTGATGAGGCAGTTGCGCGGGAGATTAGGGAAGAGGTGGGGCTTGAGGTTGAGATTCTTAACAAAAATGACTTGGACATTAATGATGCAACCACGCTCCAGCTAGCAAACCCCTTTCATGTCGAGGTGCATTCAGCGGGCGACCATCTGCACTGCTGCTTCTGCTACCTCTGCAGGCCCAAAACCACAGAGATAAAATTAAACAGGGCAGAGGCCGATGATGTTGCCTGGTTCTCTAAGCAAGACCTAAACAACCCTAAAATCACAAGGGATATCAGAGCGGTATCCATGCTGGCAATGGAATTGTTTGAATCCCAAAATATTTAAAGTCCGCACAGATGTGAGTTTTAATGGCAAATATACACGAGACTTCTAGCTATTCAATTAGGGACATATCACTAGCAGAGACAGGACGCAAGAACATTGCATTCAGCATAACCGAGCTCCCTGTGCTCACAATAATCAAGCGGAGATTTGAGCAGGAGAAGCCCCTTAAGGGCATCCGTGTAGGGATGGCGCTGCACATAACAACCGAGACTGCGTACCTGGTTGATACCCTTGTCGCAGGGGGCGCTTCAGTTGCCATATGCTCCTGTAACCCGCTCTCGACGCAGGATGATTCATCTGCATACCTGGCAAAGGAGGGTGTGCAGGTGTTCGGGTACAAAGGGGAAAACAAAGAGGATTATTACCGTTTCATTGAGAAAGTGATTGCATTCAAGCCTCAGGTCACGGTTGATGATGGTTGTGACCTGGTCAAGACCTTGCACGAGAAGCACCCCGAGTTGCTCAAGGGGATGATTGGTGGATCTGAAGAGACAACCACCGGCGTCCGAAGGCTCCAGGCAATGGCCAAGGCCGGGCAGCTGAAGTATCCCATGATTGCTGTCAATGATAATTTCACCAAGCACCTTTTTGATAATTACTATGGCACGGGCCAGAGCGCAATTGATGGTGTCATCCGGGCGTCTAACATACTGTTCGCAGGCAGGATTGTTGTGGTTGTAGGGTATGGGGATTGCGGCAAGGGCGTCGCGACGCGTGCCAAGGGGCTTGGGGCTCAGGTTATAGTGACAGAGGTTGATGAGAAGCGCGGGCTTCAGGCTGTTATGGATGGCTTTAGGGTCATGCCAATGCTAGAGGCCGCCAAGCTGGGTGAGGTTTTCATAACAGTCACGGGCAACAAAAATGTAGTTTCAATGGATGCCATACGCCTGATGAAAAACTCTGTAATCCTGGCCAATGCAGGGCATTTTGACAATGAGATAGATGTTCATGGTTTGGAGAAGAACGCATCTGAAATTGAGGAAATGCGTCCCCTGTTCAAGCGCTTCAGGATTGGCACTAAGGATGTTTACCTTTGCGGTGAGGGACGGCTTGTTAATCTTGCCTGCGCTGAGGGCCATCCCAGCAGCGTGCTGGACATGTCATTTGCAGGGCAGGCACTGGCTGTGGAATATCTTGTAAAGAATAAAGGCAAGCTTGCCCCTGGCGTGGTTCATTTGCCTGAGGAGATTGACAACAATATTGCACGGCTAAAGCTGGAGAGCATGGGCGTCAAGATTGACCATCTCTCTCCAGAGCAGAATGCATATCTGAATGAATGGCAAGAAGGGACTTAATTATTATTTTAGAATTTTTTAGTTGGATTTATCTGCTGCCCTTCTCGCATCTTCCCTTAAAACTGCTTGATAAGCAGGGAATGTTGCTAAAAATGATTTAAATGAAGCTAATCGTCCTCTAATAAATCTAACCATCTCTTCTTCAGGGTCAGGCGAAACAACTTCTCTCCATAGTTTGGTCCAAGCGAATTCATTGGCCCTTATTACTTCGGCCAATGCAAAGTTACCTGCTACCATATCAGGATTGTGTATGGAAATACCATATGCACCAAACGCCTCAAGAACTAAGGGAGCATAACGAACTGCGAGCTGAAGCCCCTGCATTAAATAGCTATTAATTATCTCCTTGGTTTCCCCATATCTTCTGTGTTCTTCTCTTTTCGCATGGTATCTCTCGAAAATGTCAGCGCCAATGAGATATCTTGGTAAAGCAAGTGCCACATCACAAATTATTTTTTTTTCAAGCGACATGATTGGGGGAAAACCATTTTACTTATAAATCTTTCTCTTTTTTATCTACTAAATAGTAACTACTTATTATCAAGCTTAATTACCGTTTATTCTACGGCTAATTACTTATTTATCCTATATATAACTAAATTTTACCTTTAATAATCTATTTTTTTAGCTTAAATTAGAGAATATTACCTGAAAGGTTCTTAAAATTGGGTTGTTTTACCCCCTCTTGGTGGGGGGAATGGAGAAATACAAGATTTGGGATTATATACCTTTGGTTGGAACTTATAGGGGAATTAGGGAAGCCTATAGGCTACGAAAGGCAGGGCTTGAAGTCAAGGGCATGGACCTTTTCTCCCTGTGCGGTTCAGGCATTATTAAGGATTTGACTCTGGGAGTTGGGATAATGGCTCTTGCAACTAGGCAGCCTTATCTGGCTCCTGTGCAGTTCCTGTTCACATCAATGAACACCAGCACTTTCTTTAAGCGCAGGAATGATAACAGAAAAGAGATTGAGCGCCTAAGGCTCGATGATATCTTGTGCAAACTGCCCAACCCCCAATAGATTAAGTTTTACCCTAAGCTTTATATTACTACATTATTACACTACTATACAATAGGTATTGTTCGTAGGTAAAAATGGCTTATGAGATTGAGATTCATGATAATTTCCAAAATGCGCACTTAGAGGTTATTGCAAAGTTTGCCAAGGAGCTCAAGCAACCTCTTCGAATTCTTGATTTGGGTTCAGATGAATTAAACCCTTTGCTGGTCAAGAGATTGAAGGCTGAGGGGATTGATTTCAGGTTGACTGAAATCCCTCTTGAAAAAATAAATCGGGGTCTCGAGTGTGCTTTATCTGATAATTCTTATGATATGATTATTGGTGGCAGGCCATACAGCCGCTTTTGTGACTATCAAAAGCTTGCTTTGGAATCTGCTCGTGTATTGAGGTCAGGAGGTTATCACATAGTCAACGAGATTCAGGTTGAATGGGCCAATCCTCATGAAAAAAGAGAGAGTACTGCGTTGGAACAGGCTCACAG
>CAIWSB010000088.1 GCA_903915225.1 uncultured Candidatus Woesearchaeota archaeon | reverse complement strand
ATTTGTCCAGCGGTTGGAAAAAAGTATCTGGCCCAACCACGAGCTTAACTAGTCCGCTGTCAGTCATCAGTGCAACCTCTCCCTCGGGAGAGTCAGGACTGAAACTGTAAGAAATGAGGCAGCCACTGACTGTTTTTCCATCTATTGGGCTCTCCAAAGTGGATGGTGGTATTGAATAGAATTCTCCTGGTGTTAAGTCTCCAATTATTTCTTTCAAAGCTTTTGCAGGCACGGGTAATTTTATCATTTTTACTACCTGAAAGGAGATACTATTTATAAAGTTTACGCCCCGACGAAACACAAATCTTTTTAAATAATCGCCCTTGCTAAAAACCAGCTGAGGTCGCAAACCAGAAATTCCGGCGGGAATTTATGGTCGCGACTTCAGCTGCTTAATGATGTTCCTCACGCCGAGGTCGCGACCAGAAACACTTCCGGTGTTTCTGAGTAGCTCCCTCAGCATGGACTAACCTTTTTCAAATGCCGAGGTCGCATAACCTGGTATTGCGCAGGCCTTGAGAGCCTGTTCCCGTAAGGGTATTGGGGTTCAAATCCCTGCCTCGGCGTCACAGGGGGTTAACCCAAAGTTAACCCCCTACTCTTTTCTATCAAATCTTTTCCCAAAAGATTTGGTGAAGATGCCTGCCTCGGCGTATTTTTTTAGTTCGGTGGGTTACGCCGCAGGCGTAATCCCGCCAGTTTGCTCCACAGCTTTACAAAGCTGTGGTGAAGATCCCTGCCTCGGCGTTTTTTCTTAATTCTAATTTAGAAAGTAAAAATATTAATGGAAAAAAAAGAAACAAGGGGGCTAAAACCCCCCGAGAAAATTTATTGCTTTGGTGCTTTCCTGTATGCCTTGTAATCGGTCCACATGCTTTTCGCATACCTGTAAGCCAAAGGTAAGCCGTTCCAGCCAGCAACTCCTACGCCACCCCATCTAAATAAATCGTCAACTACCAAAAAGTTGAACGCATGTCCAAGGCCGTAGACTAAAAGCCCGGCCCCGGTTAAGGCTAATTTCTTTAGATCGTTGCTTTTTACCTTTTCTTCTAGATTTGCCATTTTACCCCTCCACTTAAAGCAGCCCTTTCCTCACAAAGTAGCTGCTGTTGCCAAGCCTCGCTTCCAGAGCTTTGCCTATAACTTCCTTAGGCACGCCCAGCTCAGTGAGGGACTTGATAAGCCCCCCTGCGAGTGCATCAAGATTTCTGTAAACATCACTATTTTTCGTTTCTTCTTCAGCAATTGCCTTTTCGGCAATTGGCCTGGCTGTTTCCATAACCCACTTCATGTCGCTAATCAATGATTCCTGTCCCTTGTTAGCCATTTTGGTAATTTCTATCTGCTTGTAGTCCACCTTGAGCTCTGTTTCGCCGGATTTGATTGTGCACAATTTGTCATCATCGAGCCTGTCAGCATCCTCAATAGTGAAAACCTGGTTCCCATACTTTGCGAACAGCGGTGCGTCACCGCGGAACATTACCTGTGCACCAGGCTCATACCATATGGCCGTTAGTTCAGGCTGTGCAAACCCGGGCTCTGCTGGTGCTAATGCCTCCTTGTGTATCCACACAGTTCTATCTGCAATCTTCACTCGCACGTTTGGCTCTTTGTATTCCAGTGCAATCCCAACTGTTCCTACTGGAACCTCATTGTTGCCATGTTCGCTGTAAACAACCACCTCATCCTCTCGCATCAGGTTTGGCTTTTTCAAAGCCTTGTGCGAATAGGCAATTGCTCGGGGCAGGCATTCCTTGAACCTCTCGAAGCCGCCTAGTGACTTCAAGTATTGAGGCCCCCATCTGGTTAGCACAAGCCCCTCATTATCCCTTATGCTGTTGTAAACACGCTCAGCAATTGCATCAAACCCCATATCCAGCTTCTCGATTTGCTCAAGTGTCCCCCGCGAAGCTATGTACCTGTCCAAGACATCATTTGAGATATACATCCCTAAGTAATCCTTAATCATGCTGTCCCCAAGCCCAAATGCGCGCAGCAAAGGCAGGTTCTCTTCAACAATATCCACCTCTGCCTTCTCCAGGAGTTGCGCAATTGAATCTGCCTTTTTGATAATTGCTTCGAGCCCTGACTTCAAAGGCACCTGGGTTGTCTCAATCATATCCCCTGCCGCATTCTTCATTAATCTCCTTCGAGACTTGAGCGCCCCGTTAAGCTCCCTTATCTGCTGCTTGAGCTCGATTTTCCTTTGGTCTTGCCATTTGTATGTGTATTCCCATGCCATCTTCTCAGCCAACCCAGCTGCTTTTCTGGCAACCCTGTTGTAATTCAATGCTTTGTCTCCAATTCGTTCGGTCTCGGTCCTGCTCAGGCTCCAAATCTTTTCCTGGCCGTCAAAATTGAATCTTACCTCAACCCTATCTCCAGTAACATCCTCAATTGTGCCCTCGCTGTTTAGCGGCACATCCTGTTCGTTTCCCCCAAATGTGTAGCCTTGGCTTCCATCCTCTTTCGTTTTGGCCATTTTTACTACGCGCACAGCCCCGCCCTTGGCGTAAACACCCACATTTAATGCTGCCTTGACCTGCGCGTTAAGTCCCTTTAGGCAGCTATCAAGCCCTGCGCGGTCCTTTATCTCTGGTGTATCCAGAGCGATTCCATACTTCCCATTGAGCGAGCCCACTAATTCCTTTGCAAGCTGCGTGTAATCCATACCCGGTTCCGTTCTTAGGTTGCGGCGCTCCTTAACAGCAGAATCCCGTATCCCCTTCAGCTTTGTGAAAATGCCATCCTGTTCCATGACAGCGGCCTTGAACCTGGCTGCATCTGGATTGCGAAGCCACTCAATGAGCCTAATGTAGTCATCCCTGCCATTGATAGTGGGAATCTCAAATGTGATACCCCATTCAGTTGACAGCTCATCAGCAAGCCCATTAGCAATCTCCTGGTAGCCTCTTTTCTCATCATCCAGCATTTTGAGGGTTGACTGCATCTCTTGGATATATTGCTCCTTGAATTTTATTGCCCGGAAATATTTTGTTACAATATCTCCAACAGGTGCCCCTTGGATTTTCGAAGCCTCCTCGCCAAGCTCTGCAAGTGCTGTAACAGAGAGCTCATCTATGCCCATTGATGGGTCATTTGCAGCTGCAATAATTGCCTCAGGTGCATTTATGAAGTTCGAGGCAATACTGATTCCAGCTAGCTTAAGGAGTTCTTCTTTGGAGTTTACATAAGGCAGCCTGGCTTCCACCTTGGCCAGCAATGGCTGCAATAGCCCGGCAACAATTAGCGCTTCAGCGCTCAGGTCAGCTGAAATGAACTGCTGGTAGCCCTCTGGCGCCTCGCTTGGGTTAGGCTTCACGTTTGGCACATAGGCAATCCTTTCTGGTATCTCCAGCTTCATTAGCCCATCTGAGATTTCTTTGAATCCCCCGCCAATTTGCTTGGCCAGCCCCTCCACAGATTCAGGCCTTGATGCAGATATACCCGTTGTGTGCCCCAGCTCAGCAAGGCAAATCACATCCACAAGTGCTTCAGTATCAATGCCTCCGTTCAATTCTTCAGAGGTCGTTTTGCTGCTTAGATATCTTATTACCATGTCCTTTACAGGATCCATGCCCCTGCTAACACTGGCCTGCTGTCCCCTCTCCAGTATGGAGGCTATCTTGAGCAAGGGGTTGAATTTTTTCTGCTCAACCCCAATCCTTTCCTCACCATTGTTTATTTCCATACCGATACACCTAGCGCAGCAGCGCCCCCGGGTTCTCCTTTAGGAATTGCTTAACATCCTCCTCGCTAATCTCCAGTTTAGGAACAGGCTTGGAATAGCAATCACACACCTTCTTTAGTGGGTTGAAACCAAAGCGCCTTGCGCCAGTTGCCCTGTACATCATCTCGCCGTTGACAGGCTCGCCAAAAACCTCTGGACTCAACACAGTCAAACTTTCAATGACAGCCATTGTTGCTCCGATGGCGTTGCTCATCACAACAGATGCATTAGGGTTACTGACGCAGCTTGCCCTCTTTATCATCTCCTCCTCCATTCCCTTCTTGAAGATATCATAAATGCATGCAAAACAGGTTGTCTTGCCATTAACCTGGGTGATAGAGCGTGCTGCAAACGGTAGCGCCCCTGCACTTATCATTGGGACATCATTTGTTAGTGCATAGGCTGTGTTCACAGCACGTGTGTATGAGTTATCAACCATGTCAAACACCAGGTCGTACTGCTTTTCTGTTTTGAATCCAGGGGTGAGAAGCATGTTGTAACCTGTTGATTGAGTCTGGCCTTTTGTCATTGCCTTTATCTTCTTAGCAATGTGGGTGGCCTTGGCATTGCCGATTCCGTCATAGCCCAGCACCTGCCTGTTTATGTTGTGGGGCTCAAAAGTGTCGTAATCATAAATGTCCACAACCCCGAATCCCAGCAATGAGGCAGCGATTGCTCCCCAGTTGGTCAGCGCTCCGCCGCCAAACAGCGCAATCTTCATATTTTTCATGAGATCTTTGTCAATCTGTGGAACCTCTTCATTCTCTTCAAGGAAACCGAACCTGTAGCCGTTCCCCAATCTGTATCTGACGGGGGATTTTAGGAAATTTTCAACCTCGTTGAACACAAGCTTTCGGACTTCTTCGGTTACGACTCCGCACATTACAAGTGCCATAAGCTCATCCTGCTTCTTGCCCTCAAACATTGGCATGAGGTAAGCCGGATCATCATTCTCTGGCTTGCAGAGCATTGTCTTTGTATAGCCGTATTTGGAAGAGGTGCTTAGCACTGGTATCTTGAATTCACGGGCGTATGTAATGGCAAGGCTTTTAGAGCGCTGCGAGTTTGTCGCGTCAACGATCACATTTGCCCCCGTGAGTGTGCATTGGTCAATCTTGCTTTCCAGGTCTGTTTGGTATGTTTCAATCTTCACCTGAGGGTTTACCTTCCGGATTATGGCTGCGTATGCAGCTGCGCGCGGGCCTGGTTGCAGCGTTTCCCCCAAGAATCTTTGGCCCTTCTTGATTTCCTCGCCATCTATAAGCACCAGGTTCCCGATTCCAAGGCTTGCCATGCAGAGCGCTGCATAAGCCCCCTGATGATCCATCCCTACAACTGCTACACGGGCGCTCCCCAGCTTGGCCTGCCCATCGCTACCCCATAGCAACTCCTGCCTCTTGTACCTCTCATTTTCAAGCATTACTTTCTCGACAGGTTTATTTGGCATTCTTCGGTCCCTCTTCGAAAAGTGGTAAATCTATTATGCCATCTGTTGCCTTGGCTGTTTCACCAAACACCCCGTTCACGAAAGATTCAAGCAGCCTGTTCCTCTCCTTGTTCGTGGCAACTGTGAATTTTCTCATGAAATCCTTTGCCTCCTGGCTGTCTGATTTTATCAGCTCATCAATAATCCTCTTTGACAGGAACAAAAGGCCTTGCACATCTGGCACAGTGGATTTTTCCTGGTCAACATCTTTCTTTAGCTTCCCTATCTGTGCCACAGTTTCCTCAAGTGTTCCTGGCATGTATGCGATGCCAAGCTTATCAATTACCCCATACAAATATTGGCCATACTCGCAATCATTGGATTTGTAGCTTGCAGTGTATGCCAGAACCGCACCCATGAAAGAGCAGGCCAACTCGGTCTGTGTGAATTGCTCGTAATCCTTCTTGACGACGCCTGGTTTTTTCTGCTCAATTGGTTTGGTGGCTACTGTTGGCGCAGGAGTTACTTGCGCTGTGGATTGTGCCACCTTGGCTGCGGTTACATCAGCCTTCTTTACCACAGGTATATCCTGCTTAGCAGGTGGGGCAACAGGTGTTTCCAACCTGCTTATTGGTATTACTATTGTCTGATTATCGCCTACCTTCACAATGAGAGGTTCCTCGACCCTTCTCTGGAAGAATCTTGGTCTAGGGAGCGCAACCCTGTCTTTGACTATTGCCTCAAGCTCCTCCTTTGTTGGTAGGTTAACCCCCTTCTCAATAATCTGCAAGGGCACATTTGAGATTGTGAAATAGTTATATGCACCTGTGAGGATTGTTTTATCCCTGACAGCCATCACCACATAGGGCATATCGCCCTTGTTGTTGAAAACAAAACTAATCCCAAAGTTCACAATCCTGGCAATACTTGTTTCCAGGCTAAGGCGTTCCATTACCTTTGCCATGAAAGCCCCCTTGTCGAATGTTTTTGGGTCTGGGTTTAGACCATATTCCTTTAGGATTGCATAAAATGCCTCATCATTTGGGAAAGTGTACTTGAGGACTGCATCAGATGCCTCATCGCCTCTCATTACATAAGTCTCTTTTCCCGATTCCACTTTAACCTTTGAGGCAATAAGCTCCAGCGGCTGAACAATAATCCTCCTGTTGGTTTTTTGTGCCTTATTGACAAGCTTACTCAGCTGGCCATCATCCTGGCCTGAGTGCTCGGCTTTGTAGCTCCCTGGATGGACGTGGAAGAGCGCAGCCATGCGGTACTCCCTGCTTTTTTCCTTGTTCTGAGCAACTAACTCAACATCTGTTGCAGGGTAGTGCTCTTCAATCTGGATGTTGTCTGGCGCGATGGGCAGCTTCTTTGGTATAATGAAATCCTTTAGCGCGAAATCCTTAGAAATGTCAGTGATGTAAAATCCTCCCACCTCATACCTGTCATGGGTAAGCTCCTGAACAATCGGGCCAATCATCTGGCCGATACGCAGCATTCTCTCTGTGATTGGTATAGGTATAGGCAGTACATTTCGCAATTCAGCTGTCACATCCTCCAGCTTTACATCCGGTCGATTATAATCGTTGAATTCCATCTATTCTCGCCTCGGTAAAACATCATAAACAACATAACCATCTCGTTCTGCCTTCTCTCTGGACATCGGGCGCTGGGTCAAGATATCATCAAGCACATCCCTGAAGAACACGTGCCCCGGGTGCGCCTCGAGTGCCTCACGGTTTATTGGGTGGGTTATAACACTAACAGCATCACCCAGCTTCTTGATAATCCCCGCAACGGTCTGCTCATATTGTGACTCCTTCCTGTTAACCATGCAGATGTCATGGGTTGGCTTCCTTTCCTTCCTCTCCTGAACGCAGGGCAGTGTTGGCACAGTCCCGATTATCACTGCTTTTCCGGTGGAAATGGGTGTATCATCAGCCATGCTCAGCTGGACTGCAACCTGGATTGGCTCATATGGCCAATATGTATCGCCGTCCCTGGCATCCTGTGTAACAAATTTTGGAGTCCTTACATAAAGCAGGTAACTTGAGCCCTTGACAATGAAGCCGCAGTTGCCAAAATCATATTCCTTGAGCTTTGCGAGTTTGAAAATGTGTGAATACAACTTACCTTTTGGTGATAATGCACCGTGGATATCATTCAGTGCAGTGCCCAGTTCTTCAAGGGCCTCTGAAACCCATTCCCCCTCCTCTCTCTTATGGAGCTCATCACAGAGTGCATCGAGTGTTAAAACCTCATCCCCTATTCCATAGATTTTGTTGTTTAGTGATAATCTCATTGGTAGGCTTTTATTCTGAGCCTTAACCAGATTGAAAACCCTTCCATTTGAAACGTAGAGCGGTTGGTTGCCTATTGCACTTCCAAGAAGAGATTCAGGTATTGAAGCCAGCCCCAGGGCACTTGGTGAATACTGACTCTCAATTATTGGTGCGTTTTTCCTTTCCCTTAACTGGGCATCCTTAATTATCGCCTTTACAGCAGAACTTTTCAACGCCATGTCCATGGTCTTAACACCAAGCTCATCATCGAGTCTCTGAGCCAGTGAAGCACGGGCAGCATCCACCTGGTTTTCGAAGCCTTCCCTACTGATCGCTCCAGAATATATCCTTGGAATTAGCTCCTCAACAATAAACGTAATCATGGCAAGGTGGGCCTGGCCTTTGTTGGCAACATCCACAGCCTCTGCCTCTTCTTCCACAGTGCTCTTTAGATATTCCTTTGTTAATTCCTTTAGTTCATCTGATTGGAGGGCCTCATCAAGCCCCTCAAATTCAGAGAATGTCATTGACGGAGTTAGCCCTAGCCGCACCCCCTCTACCTCAATCCAATCCCTTATCTCATCACCGGGTACGGCGCAGTACGGCCGTCCGGCGAAGAGTACAAAAGAGGACTCCCTTAGGGCAATCCTCTCCGGGAATGTGGTTAGCTTTACCATCTACAGATTTCATCAAGTGAATGTCCTGGTGTGATGTCAGCAGAAACCACTATAGTAACTCCTGACAGGCTTGCCTGTGGCTTGTCCAATGTCTCTTGGAAGTGACTCTCAAAATACTTGTTAATTAGGGAGTCCTCAGTCAGCAGCTCCTGGTTGACAACGAACTTTATACGTTCTAGCCTGGCTCCGCTGGTTACCTTTGGGTAAAGCTCTTCCTTGATTGTTTGAACAGCCTCCTGTTCAGAACGTGGCACGTTTCGCTTGAATGCCTTGCCTCCAACCTTAACCTGCTCTCCAATTGCATATTTCACAACATCTGTGACAGTCCCGTTCAATAGAACCTGCAGGTCCTGCCCCGCAACATTTAGCTCAACGAAGTCGTTTGTTATTCCACTGCCGTACACTTTGACTGTGGCTGCGGCGTTTGAGCCCAGGCTATTGTAATCAATTGGTTTATCGGTTACCCTTTTACCATCGTCTACCATTTTTTATCCCCCTCGTATTTGTTATTAAAGCGTATTCCCCAGATGTTGAGGTTGTTTGAACCCCCTCATTTAAATACTTTACTCACCAGTGGTGATTTTTCACCGTCTTGAAAGGCCTAAAATCGCCCCTCTCGCTAGGTGTCGTATTAATATCCGGAGAGTTTTTGGGCATTTAAAGAACTATTTTGCCAATATTTTCGAAGCAGCCCGATGAATTAGTCGGTTTTTAAGCAAAATATTAAAAAAATGTGATATTTTAGTCAATTTTGCGTAAAACAGAAACCGTGGCGCTGGTCTGACGGGGGACGGCCCCTACGGGGTGTCAGACGAGCTCGGTGGAACACCGGGCGACAGCCGCCAATTTGCTTCGGAGGACTCAATAATCAAAGCATTCAGAATCTTTCAGGGCTTCCTTTGCAGCAACCAGTTTGAATTTGGACTCAGCATACACTGTGAATATTTTCTCCCTTGGCCTCACCTTGTCTCCAATATGCTTGTGGAGGAGTATCCCTGCCCCCTTATCCAGAGGGGCACCCGCAGCCTGGGCAACAGAGGATATTGAGTTTAGATTGATACCCTTGACAGTGCCATTATGCGTAGCACAATGCTCAAAGCGATGCTCTCCAACTTGAATCTTTGAATAGTCTTTAACCCTTCTGCCCTGCGCATCAATAATCTCATTCATCTTCTTCAATGCCATGCCAGAATCCACAGTTGCTCGTGCCAGTTCAAAGCCCTTTCCTTTTTGCGCCATGACAACCATCTCCAGCATGACTCCAGCCAGGTAGAGTGATTTGGCCTTCAAGTCCAGGGGTGCATCACGCGCATTTGCAAGCACTTTCATAACATCGATTGCCTCAAGTGCCGGCCCGATCCCGTTGCCAATGGGCTCAATCCCTTCTGTCAGGACAACATGGGTCTTGAGCCCGAACCTGTTCCCAACAGACAAAAATTTATCTCCGAGGCGTTTGGCTGCGTTTAATGTCTTGCATTTTGCGAATAAGCCGTAAGGGATATCTATCAGCAGGTGAGTTGACCCCACAGAGGCTTTCTTGGCCAGCACAGAAGCAATAAGCTGGCCCTCAGCATCAATGGATAGTGGATGCTCAATCCTGATTATTTGGTCGTCAGCAGGGGCAAGGCTCACAGACCCGCCCCAGGCAATGCAGCCCCCCACTTTTTTGACAATGCGCTTGAACTTGCCAATATCCAGGGCAACATCAGCCAGCACCTCCATTGTGTCAGCAGTGCCTGCAGGGGAGGTTATTGAGCGTGAGCTAGTCTTCGGAATCAAAAACCCGTTTGCTGCAATGATTGGGACAATTATCATTGTTGTCCTGTTGCCGGGAATGCCGCCAATGCAATGCTTATCCACAATCTTGCCGCGGCCAAAATCCAGCCTGCGTCCGGTCCTAACCATTGCATCAGTGAGCCATACAATCTCATTCTCAGTCATTGTGTTGATGTAGAATGCTGTCACAAAATAGGTCATCTCAATATCAGTGAGATGCCTCTCAGTGATGTCCTTCACAATCTCAAAAATCTCCTTTCTGTTGAGCTGGAACCCCGCCATTTTTTTCTTTATATACCTGAGTGAAGTGGGCTTTGGCGCAGGTGTCACAGAAACAATAGTGCCTTCACGTGAGCCCATGGTGTTTGATAGCTCCTCAAAAACCCCCATTTGACCTGGCTTTACCGGAAACCCTGATTTTGCCACATCCAGAACTGTGTTCCATTGCCTGTTGTTCAGCCTGACATTTAGTCTGTCAAAAGGGTGTACGCCCAGTGCCCTGGCATCATTCTCATTCAAGATGACCACAAAGGGCCATCCTGTTGCAAGCATCAGCTTGTGAACAGCAAATTTCATTTTGGTTTGTAAATCTCAAACAGCGTTAGTCCAAAAACAAGCACCAAAGGCCCGAAGAACACGCCCACAATCCCAAATAGCTTTGTGCCGCCGATTATCCCCACAAGAACCAGCAGCGGGTGCATCTTGCTGGCCATCCCCGTGAGCTTATATCTAACGAGGGTGTCAAATATGGCCACTAGGATTCCCCAGAAGAGAATTCCAACCCCGTTAAAAATCAGGAGATTATTTTGCCGAGCAACACCATCAAGGATATTCAGGGCAGCAACAGGCAGGTAAACCACCGGAGGAGCGACCAGCGGGAATATTGATGTTAGGAAAACAATGAATGCCCAGAAAACAGGAGCCTTAACCTGGAATATTGAGAAACCTATCGCTGCGAGGATTGCCTGGAAAAATGCCATTGCAATTGTGCCAAAGAGAACCCCGCGGCTCACCTCTTTGAATCTTTTGACAAACAGCTCACGGTGCTCACCCTTCATCGGGATGCTGTGCTTGTACCTGTGGTACATGTCCTCTCCGTCCTTCAGGAAAATGAATGTGCTGAACAGCAGCACCATTGCGTTGATTAGGAAGTTTGGCACACTTGTTATTATGACGCGGCCCGCGCTGGAAAGGAGATGGGCAAACTGCGAAAAGAAATCCCCCAGGGTGGCGGTGACAAAGGAATTTGACATTACGGCCTTGGCCCAGTTCTCAAACCTGCATAGCATGGATGTTGTGTCACTGCATCCAGAGATCTCCTTGAGTGAGACTGAGTATTGATAGATTGATGAAGCCTCTCCCACAATACTCTTAGTGATGAAAGCCAGAGGGACAATGGTTATTATAACAATAAGTAAAGTGGTGATCAGGGCAGTTGCGGTGTCATTTCTTATGATGTGGTGCAGCTTCCTATGTATGGGGTGGAATATCAATGCGAGAATAATTCCGCCCAAAAGTGAGTTAAGCACAGGTCTGATGATTAGGGCTGTAAGAAGCAATAGCACTCCTACCATTAGCCAAAAGAATATCTTTGAAGTATCCTCTCTTTTTTTAACCATTGAAATGGGCCCGCCCAGATTCGAACTGGGGACCTCCGCCGTTCTTACCCGGAGCTTTTGAGCCCGAGGATGTAAAGGCGACGTCATAACCGCTAGACCACGAGCCCCTGGCCAAGCAAAAACCGATTTTTATATAAAAACCTTTGCTTAGATTAATATTGTCCCGTAATCCCCGCCTTCTGCCCTGAGCTGGAGATAGCCTTCACTGGTTTCAAAGCACTTGACGTACTTGTCGCTGAGTCTTATCCCGCCAATTTTTGTCTTGCCTTTAATGCTCTCTTTCTGTAGGAAGAACACGTTATCGCCCTGCTGCCCCATTTCTTCCATCTTTGTTGAGCGGAAATCATAGGCTTCGGGGTTTGCGTCCTTTGCATCAGCTTGTCTTGGGTCATAGAAGCAAACCCTCGAGATAAGTGGCGGAGCCGGGATTGAGAGCTCCTTGCTTACCCCGTACTCAATGTTCACAAACTCATCGCTAAGGCTTGATTGAAACCGCGCCATCTGCACATCGATGTTCTGTGGCAGTATGGATGAGATTACCCGAAGTCCTAGAAACACAAGCCCGGCCCCAACAATAAGCGCCAAAATAAATACGTAAACCCGGTCAATCATTCCCTTTTTGTCCATATCATTATAATTTCTATTTAACTTTTTAAGCTTTTTCAAAACAGGATTTTTCATGGCAGCAACAATAATGGCGGCCGTCGTCGCTATCGCTCCTCCTGGGGCACCCCGTATGGGGCTTCCCCCGCCCCAGCGGCGCCATTGTTGCTGCAATTTGCTTATACCCTTAGAATCTTCGCAACTTTTAAAAACACGGGCGGTTTTTCCGGTGGCAGTGGGGCCGTAGTGTAGCTTGGTCTATCACTCTAGCTCGGGGTTTCATTGAGGTGGTCAGGCTTGGCCAACCATGAGATGGAAAGCTAGCAACCTGGATTCAAATTCCAGCGGTCCCACTTATTCAAATACTCCTGTTAAAAAATTTTGGAGCAAACCTTAATGTTAAGTTATTTCTTCGGGAAATTTATTTTTTCTTAATGAAAGCCGAACTTATTAATACAAGAAACCCAACTATGATTAGCACAGTCTTTGTAATATTAACTGTCATAGTAGCCCTTGGGGAAAAAGAGATTATTATCCCCAAAATGATCAGCGCTGCTCCAATCGAATAGAGAATATGTTTTGTATTCATTTAATATCACCATTAATTCTATACTTGCAGAACTTATTTCTTCTTGTCAATGCTCATTACATCCTTGACCACGTCTGCAATCTTGAACGCGCCGAGGACCTGTGGCATCATGACAAGGTCAGCACCAATCTTCTCCATGTGCTCAATGTACTTTGAGTAATTGGTTTGGGCAATGACCTTAAGCTTGGGGTTAAGCTTCTTGGCTAGTGCGGCTAGCAGCATGTTTGCCCCGTCCTGTTCCAGTACAGCCACCAAAACTGAGGCTTGGTCGATCCGTGCGGTCTTGAGCACCCTTTCGTCCAAGGGGTTGCCCTCTACCACAAGGAAATCCTTGTCACGAGGCTCGTTTAGACCCTTAAGGTCGTCATCGACAATAACAAATGCCACATTGTCAGCATCGAGCTTCACGCTCACATTATTACCTATTATATTGGCACCGCAGACAATGACATGATTTTTGATTTGGTTGATTTTACGCATCTTCTTACCCTCCCTTAGCTCATACCTT
>CAIWSB010000087.1 GCA_903915225.1 uncultured Candidatus Woesearchaeota archaeon | reverse complement strand
TATCTTATTATTATATAATATTAAGCTTTATAAAATGATTATAACATAAATTAAGTATTTAACTAAGCGATTATATCACTTACTTCTCAAAAAATTTAAAAACCCTCCCAACTTATCCTCTATTATGAATGGAACTCGCCTGCTGGTTTTATTTCTACTCGCCCTATTTGTAGTGGATGGCGCCTTTGCAGCAGTGGTGGGGGGAAAGCTCTACGACGAAAAATACAACCAGCTCACCAATGTGCTCGTTGAGATAACCACCTTTCCAAAGCAAAGCTATGTCTCTAAGGATGGCTCCTACTCTTTCACACTAACCGACGGGAGATATGGGCTTACTGCCTATTACAGGCAATCGAATGGCACAACAATTTACACATCCAAAGAGGTGATAGCCAGTGGGGGCGGAACGTACACAGTAGACCTTATACTTAACGAGATCTACACAGGTGTACCCCCAGAGATTACGCTTCCATTTACCTTGAGATTGTGGCGATTCATTAAATCCAACATTATATTCATCATAGTTGGATTTTTTTCACTGGTTCTATTGTTGACGATTTTGATTTTATTATTTCGGCGCTTTAGAAGAACTCCAAAAACATCTCCATCACCCCCTGCAATCCCAGAAGATTTATCCAATTTGCTCGACTTGATAAATAAGGGTGGTGGCAGGGTTACCCAAAAGGAACTGAGGAAAAAACTCCCCGATGTTTCTGAAGCGAAAATTTCCTTGATGGTTTCTGAACTCGAGTCCAATGGAAATGTTACAAAAATAAAAAAAGGCAGGGGCAACATTATTGTTTTGAAGAAGAGGGAAGGTTAGCATGGGTTTTTCCTGCCAACACTGCGGGAAATGCTGTGAGGATACGGTTGTCCAAATCAACCTCACATTTGGAGACATCCAGAGGCTTTCTGCAGGAAGCAAAAAATCAGTTGCTGAGCTGTTCAGCGCAGGTATAGTTGGCTTCAACCCATTTTTTAATCCTGAATCTGAGAAATATGATATTGAACTCGGGCTGAACAAGCCCTGCAAATTGAGGGTTAATGGTAAATGCTCGATGTATCATGCAAGGCCACTCAACTGCAGATTGTTTCCCATATGGCTTATTGCAAGGGCTCCTGCAGATAAACTCCCTAAAATCCTCTCGCCAGGATTCAAGTGTGGCATTGGCCTCAAACTTTCAGCTGCAGAGAAAAAGGCGTACCGGCATTACTCAGATGTTCTAGGCGAGATACTGCTTGTTGAATCTGAAAAATCAGACAAGATATTGGGGCAGCTCAAGAGGAGGTTTGCCATACCTGAATTGGATCTGGGGACACCTTCAGAAGAGCCGGGCATTGAGTCCGGACGCCTGGCCATAGCCACCTCAATAATCTCACGGATGGGCCTGGGAAAGCTACAAGAGGAGGTTATTGCCTTTATCATAAAGTTCCCTTGTGAGATTAGATTGGAGCAATTGGATTCTGAAACCAAAAAGAATTAAAACTTGGTTAGCTGGATAGCTCTCAATGAGGCGCTTGGTTGTTGTTGGACTTGACCCTGGAGCAACTGTGGGTTTCGCTGTTCTTGGGCTTGATGGTGTCCTGCTGAAACTGGGCTCGCTCAAAGGGTCCCCTATTGAGGAAATAATCTCGCAGGTTATTCAAATTGGTGTACCTGTTGTTGTGGGCACAGACAAGGCGAGCCTGCCTGCATTTGTTGAGAAATTTGCCTCGTGCACCGGCGCTAGGGCGATTTCGCCAAAAAAGGATATGAGGATTTCAGAGAAGGGGCAATTGCTCGGCGGGCAGGTAAAGGGGAATTCCCATGAGAGGGATGCACTGGCTTCAGCAGCATATGCCTACAAAAGGAGCAGGCTGCTCATAGAGAAGCTCACTAGGGCTGCCTTTGGAATACAGGATGAGGCTGTGAAAGAGAGGGCGTTCATTAGAGTTCTCAGGGATGAGGGTATAAACATTGCCAATGAACTTCGGGGTGAGCTTGCGCTGAAGCTGCCAAAGCCAGAGCCAAGGCTTAGGGAAAGGCACATAACAAAACCAAACCCAATCAAACTGCTCAGGCAGGAGTTTGCACTCTTGAAGGCCCAGAACACAAGGCTTGCCGAGGAGTGTGAACGTTTAAAACTAATTGTCCAGAATAAGGAAAAATCCTCCACAAGCAATGTTGACCACATCGTGGGCAAGCATGTGGCTGAGAAGAATGAACAGATTTCACTGCTAAAGGCCAGGATACAGGGGCTTGAGTCAACACTGCAAAGGCAACAGAGGGAAATTGTAGCTGGCATTCGTTTTGTTTCTGGTTTCGGGCAGGACAAGGTGCTGATAAAACTCCTGCCAAACCTCAACTGGGAGACTTACAGGAGACTAGGGCCTGCACTGCACATTAAAGAGGGTGACGTTATTCTTGCGGATAGCCTTGAGAACTGGAGCCAGAAGGCAATAGATGAGATTAGGATCAAGGTGGGATGCATCTTGTACAGGCAGCGCCCGAGCAAATTCCCTCCAGGCGGGTTTGTTTTCCTAAACCTTTCGGATGTTGGTGCAGAGGAATTCAGCATGTTTGCGTTGGTAGACAAGGCAAGATTGAGCAGTGCCATGGCAAAGCATTCTGTGCTGAACAATATTGTTGAGGAATACAAAAAGCGCTTCAACCAATGAGCCTACGCCAGTTGGGGTTGCCATCAACTGCAATCCCCTCGTGGGAGAAATGGGTTTGGCTTGCCTTGAAGCCTGCCTTTTTGATTCGCTTTATCAGCTCATCCCTTTTTGGCAAGGATTCTGGCTTGTAGAGTTTCCCAAGTGCACCCATGGGTATGAATCCAATGCCGTTAACCCTTGCCTCGGCAAGGATTGTGTCCAAAAACTGCTTTGTTTCAGCATCAGAATGCTTAATCATCTCTTTCACAAGTGAGATGTCCCAGAGCTTGCCCAGCCACAGCGGCCCGGCTGCATCAGGCTTATTGCTGCATTTGCATTTGCCCATGTTTAATTTGCTGGGCATCCTTGAGAGGCACTTGCTGCAGCTAAGGAGCCAACCGTGCTGACTTAGTATCCTGTCTGTTTTCAGCTTTGATTTTTCAGACATGAAAAATGCGCGGTAGTAGTGGTCCTTGAAGTATGAGAAAATTGGGGTCATTGCACGGTCATATTGGGCCCCGATTAATTGCACCTTGCGGATAAGAATCCGGAGAGCTGTTTCATGCATAGATCCATTTTTTAACGGAATCGCCCAGTATTTCCTTTGGCAAACACTTGGGTATGTACCAGCTAATGGCGCAGTATCTGTTGCTGTCACTGCCAAGACTCCTCCGCGGGAAATTCTCTTAACAGCTGCATCCAAAAATGGGTTTGGCGAGCCAAATGGGTCGATGTCAATGAAATCAAAGCCTTTTGAGGCCAGCAGGAACAGGCTTGCATCCATGTTTGAAACCTGAGCTTTGAGCTTGTTGAGCTTTAGGTTCTCCTTTATCGCAGTAACTGCCTTGGATGAAATGTCATTGAACTCTACAGTTAAGGTTTTCTTCACTTCTTTCAAAATTCTTATTCCCCTAACCCCTGTTGCCTCGAGCGGCATTCCGACTCGAAGCTCCTTGGCAGGAAGCGAGTTTAGCAGAACAACAGTAATGCTGCGGTTGAACGAGCTTACAGGGTTATAGAAAACACCCATGCTTTTTGTGGCCGGCTCACTGCTCGCCTTGAAAACAGCTAGCCCTTCCCGCATCTGAGCAGCCATGTCACATGCACCAAAAAAATTCCTCTGCTGCCATCTTTGTTGATCCATACTGGGGGGTAGGTGTGAGACCAGCGTAGAAATAAGGTGTATGCCAGCCTTGTACTGGCCATATTCTCCTCCGGTCTCGGATGGCAGCAGAGTAGTAAAGAGCGGAATTCATTTTGATTTCCTGAACCTCTCAATGATATGCCTGTCGCGTTCAATCGCCAGGTTCAGGGCCTCCAGAATGAAGCTTGCCATGGTTGTGCCTTTCAGGGCAGCAATTGCCTTGGCATTTGTGTGCACATCCTCCGGGAGCCCGATGTTTATCCTTTTCATAAAGTTAGTTATATTATTTAATTAACTTATGTTATATTAATACTTTTCTATCATAAAGTTATTTTAGTAATAAAAGTAATATTTATTACTTCTAGTCGTGAAAATCCAAAAGTTTAAAAACAATGTACTATTCAGAAGCTCATCCACATTTTGTGGGAGGTTTGGTGGTAGACATATATGGCTGAATATTCGAATGAAAGGTTTGCTCCTGTCAAAGAAGGAGACTTAGTCGAGGTCACTATCGAGGGTGTTGGTGAAAAGGGGGATGGCATAGCCCGTGTCAAGGGGTTTGTGCTCTTTGTTGCCAACGCAAAGCAGGGAGAGAATGTCAAGGTTAAGGTGACCCGGGTTCTCAGCAAGGTTGGCTTCGCAGAGGTTGTTGGACCAGCAGAGGGTAAGCCCTCCAGAGGAGGTGTCCCGTCTGCAAGAACTGCTCGCGAAGAAACCCCCAAAGAAGAGGAGGTTGTGCCCCCAAGCGCTGAGGACACAGAGGACTTTGGCGAGGAGACAGTGGAAGAGGACGAAGAGTTCGCCTGAGCCAGGAGTATCTGGTAAAAAATGAGACTGTTTGTAGCTGTGGGGCTCCCTAAGGAGGTTCTAGATGAAGCCGCACGGATTCAGGGTCTTCTGAAAGGATTCAAACTGAGATTTGTGCGCCCTGAGCTGATGCACATAACGCTTGTATTCCTTGGTGAGATGTCTGACTCTGCTGTTACCCACATCCGCGAGCACCTCAGGAAAGTGAAGCACAAAGGGTTTGATGCGAAGATCTCCGGCTTTGGAGTTTTCCCCAACTGGAATTCTGTCAGGGTCATCTGGATGGGTGCAGAAGGACCATTTGATGAGCTATTCAAAGAGGTCTCAACCACGCTTGTGCACCATGGCTCGCAGCAGTTCAGCTCGCACATCACACTTGCCAGGCTGAAATTTGCACCTGACAAAAAGGCCTTATCAGAGGCACTCCATAACATTAAGCCCAATCCTATCTCGTTCCATGTGGGCTCTTTCAAGCTGATGCAGTCTGTTCTCGAGCTAACAGGGCCAGTCTACTCCACAATTGAGGAGTTCAAGCTGGAGTGAGCTTCTTATTCTTATGTGATTATCGACTTTTGATGCAGATAGTTTGCGAGATATTCTGCAATCTTCTTGTTGGCATATGCAGAAGGGTGTCCGTCTGGGGCATTCCAAATACCTACGTCATTGTACCCCATTGCATCTTTGAGGTAAATGAAATCCCAAGAACATCTATTTGCTATCTCCCTGAGCCGCTTGGTGTGACTAAAGGGGGCATTGAAACTTACTAAAACCACGCGAAATGATTTCTCCTGGGATACTTTCTTTAACCTTAAGAGGGGTTCCTCTACAAATTTGGAGAATGAGTTCTCAAAGTCATGGTAACTCTCAAATTCTGCGTAGGTTTGGCTCATAATTGGTCTTTGTTTCTCATGAAGTCCTACATTATCGATGTATTTGGCAAGAGAGGAGAACAGCCTAACTTCCAGGTCTGTATCCCAGTAATCATTCGGAAAGTAAAAAATAAAGACAATATCAGGCCGATATAAAACCCCTTTTTCTTCCAGCCTTTCCACCTCTTTTTGGGTATTGATGCCTCTGAGCCCCATGTTGATTACTTCAGCTTTTTGGAAGGTGGGGTCTAATCTCTGCTGCAAATAGTAGCTTGAGGTTTCATTGTCCCGAACCGATTCCCCAAAAACAAACGAATCCCCCAATAGGATTATCCTTTTCTTGTCTCCCTTTTCATGGGAGAATTGGGTTAGCGAGCGAATTCCATCCCCATTGTATGTGTAATTTCCATCGGAGGTGTTTCTAGGGAGTGAATCAATTATGGAGGATGGCAATTGTATTTCCCTAATTTTAGCGATGTCAATATACAGTTTGTTTTTTTCGATCCAAAACAGTTCTGATGTATTAGTATCTGTTAATGGTTTGTTTAGTAAAAACCCAATATGCACTTCCAGAATAGGGGAATTGGATCTGAAAGGGGACATTGTTTTTTCTTTGGGATTTTGGTGCTCATATAAGAAAATACACAAAGAAAATATGAGTATGATCGCAAAGGCAGCGAGGAGAAATTTCTTGGACATGCTTTTAATAAAGCCTAAAGAGTATAAAAATATTTCTTAAGTATCAACTTCATTTTTTCAGTAAACAGGATATGCTTAACGACAACGCTTTATACGAAACCTTTTTAAATCACCGGAGAACACTTCTCCCCATAGCCTAGGCGAGGGGGTTGGCACGCAAGTGGACCTTTCGCCATATGCCAGGGCGATAAAATGGCAGTTCTACTGAACTGTTCATTGGAGGAATAAAATGACTGAAGCACAACTGCTTATAGCAACCGATGAATACCTAAAGTCGGGTGTACACATTGGAACAAAGTTCAAGACCAAGTACATGAGGCACTTTATCTACAAGACCCGTGACGACGGCTTGTCAGTGCTCAACCTCAAGAAGATAGACCAGAGGATTGACATTGCTGCAAAATTCATGTCACACTATGCACCCGAGGATATTATCCTGGTGAGCAGGCGTGAGAACGGCTGGAAACCAATCACACTCTTCGGGCAGGCCACTGGCGCACGAGTTTTTCCAGGGAGATACCCGCCGGGCATGATGACCAACCCTGTGCTGGAGACATTCACAGAGGCAAAACTGCTGGTTGTCGTTGACTCCTGGCCGGATAGGAATGCTGTTAACGATGCCCTGGAATTGGGCATACCAATAATTGCGCTCTGCGACACCAACAACCAGGCCAACGGGCTTGACTTGGTGATTCCGTCAAACAACAAGGGCAAGAAAGCGCTGGGCTTAGTATTTTGGCTGCTGGCTAGGGAGTACATGAAGCACAGGGGCCTGATAAAGGCTGACGCTGACTTCAAGTACAAGATAGACGACTTCACAGCCCAGTAAATTAGATTACGCCAAAGAGCTTGCCTTTGGCCTTTTCTATTCCCTTTTCTGTTATTCTGAAGGCCACCTGGCGCTCAGGGAGCGAGCGGTGCTTCTTTAGCACTGCGATCCTTGTTCCGTCAGGGCCTGGCTTGAGTTCAATTAGGCATTTTGAAGAATAGGTCATGATATCGCCGCCCACCATATTGAACTTCTCGCGCTCATCGAAGTTTGAGTAGACCTGGTTTGCTATGAGCACAGGAATCTCACGCTTGCGGGCAATCTCAACAAGGTAGCTGAGCTGCTTGCCCATTATTTTGTTTACCTCATAAACCTCTTCCTTGTTGCCCAATTCAACGCGGTAGAGCATGGATATTGTGTCGACAACAACCATGCCTATCTTGTCATTCACCAAATCCTTGAGGCGGTTGAAAATCTCCATCTGCTCCTGGAAGTTTGTGGGCTTTAGGAAGAGGATATTGCCCGGAAGTTTTTCGTTTCCCAGGCTCAGCTGGAGGAGGCGCTGCTTTGACGAGCCCCCTTCTGTGTCAATGAAGATGACCTTCTTTGTTTTTGCCACGTGCAGGGCAGATATTAGGCAGATGTTGGTCTTGCCAGAACTGGAGGGCCCATATATAGTAGTAATTATATCCGGCTCGTACCCGCCATCTAAAAGCTCGTCAAGAACGCCGGAGCCAGTTGAAACCTTTCCCATTGCTTAATCTCTGTGGGCTTGGTTTAAATAACTTGCTTCAACTAATATGGAAAAATTGTAATATTCCCTTATTTGTTATGCTGCCAAATATCTTAAGCTAAGGCTCTGGAGAAAAAAATAAATATTAGGACTCTTCAATAAAATTATCGTAATTATCCATTTATTAATTGATATTTTATCTCCTGTATGTTTAGTTCTTTGTTTTATTGCTTACCCTGTGACCATTTTTTACCTTGCACTTGATAAGCTTCTTAGAAAGCATTCTCATCTTAAAGAATCGACAAGAAGCGCGGTTTCAGGTGGCAGCGCATTACTTATAGTGCTTTTGTGGCTTGGAGTATCATTTTTTTCTCTTGAATGGGAGAACGCCATTGCTTCAGTATTGTTTATTGTGGCGGCATGGCCTCTCCTCTTTGTAGCGACACTTTATGTACTCCACAAAGCGAAAGGGAAGTACTCAATATGGCGAATTATCTTTGGGATAGGGGCTTTTATTCTCTTTAGTTTCATCCTTTTTTTTTTGCTCCAAACTCTTTTGGAACCTTTGGGCGACCCATTGCTGCCAGAAAGGTGTGAAATGCAAAATGGTATTTACTGCAAAGAACACCTAGTGAGCACAACTGCAACTGGCAACATTGGCCGAATCACACTTACAATAGAAAACGGAAGGGGCGCGGACATAAAGGTCTCTCAAAT
Organism: uncultured Candidatus Woesearchaeota archaeon; assembly: GCA_903915225.1. GTDB lineage: Archaea > Nanobdellota > Nanobdellia > Woesearchaeales > B29-G15 > B29-G15. Next base: position 4,593 of record CAIWSB010000087.1, on the reverse strand, counting down.
TATTGCGAACTGTACCTCTTCCAGCACAGCCGATTGCTCTTGGAGCCCAGGTTCAGGAGGGGACATGCTTATCCCCGACGGAAAAACCGCGAAGTTTATTCTGAACAGGTCGGGCTGCCCAATTGAATCAGTGTATAGGGGAACGAACACGAAGCTGAAGTGGGATCTAGCGATTAAATGGTATTCAACAAGCGAATTCACCCACACAGCCAAGGGGCAGCTTATGGCTCGAGTTGAATAGGTTCTTATCCTGAAAAAGCCGAATACGCCATCAACAACAATTTTCTCAAGGGCATCCTGAATCATTGACTCTTTCCAAACTAAGATTAAAACAATAATCTTTATATACTTAAACATATTAAACGTATTAAACGTAACAAACGGGTGAGCCAAAATGGTAAGTATTACGCTTTCAGTGCCAGAGGACTTAAAAAGGGAGATGGACCTTTTTCCCGAGATTAATTGGAGCGCAGTGGCACGTGGGGCAATCAAAAATAAGGTGGCACTCTTGACAAGGTTTAAGGAATTCACTAAGAATAGCAATCTCACGGAAGAGGAAGCCCTTGACTTTGGGAAGAAGGTCAGTAAGGCTGCAATGCAACGCCACAAAAAATCAGGTTAAGCTAGTTATCGATGCAAATGTGCTTTTTTCTGCGCTGTTGAAAGATGGCTTGACTGCGGAACTTATATCCCACGAAAACCTAAAGCTCTATTCTCCAGAATTTATTCTTGAGGAGTTTGGCAAATATGAGGAAGAAATTCTGGAAAGAACCTCAAGGTCATCTGATGAGTTTTCTATTTTGCTAAAATCTCTTGGAAATGTTATTGAAGTAGTGCCAAAAGAAGAATATGATATGTTAATGAGTGAAGCTGCTAAATTCTCCCCCAGATGAAAACGATATTATTTATTTTGCTTTGGCCCTTAAGCTTAAATGTTGCATTTGGTCGAATGATAAGGCGTTAAAGAGACAGGATAGAATTATGGTTCTTTCCACAAAAGAATTACTTGGCTTAGGCATAACCTTTTAAACCCTTAAAACCTCCTTTTCCAGGTAGCGCAGGGGTGCTGGCTCTCGCGGCTCTCGTGAGGAAAGTCCGCCCATCCACAATAGGCCTCTTGGTAAAGCCCAAGCTTCAGAAACGTTGGCTTGCTGAACAGAAACGAAACGGCCTGCAGGGAGGTTGACGCCTGGGAAAGTTGCGGCGACGTGACTGAGTTAACCGGCTGACGCTCCTGCAGGATGCGGTGAAACGGCAGCGGCAGGCTGGATGCAAGTGCAAACGCACGCTAAGTTGAATGCCGGCGGGGGCTGTTCGCTTGACCGAAGCCCTAACAAAAGGCGGCTTATCCCTGCCTACTTCTTTCCCAATAAATTCAGCCAGCTATCAAGGAGTCGGCCGTTAATGCAATAAAGGTGCTCGCCAGAAATTATCTGGATTAACTCCTTTTCGGGTCCGGAATCTTCAAACTTACGGAAAGGACCCAAAATCCCAGGTTGGACCTTGTCAATCTTATCCCTGTCCAATTCAAGCAAAGGTTCTTTCCTTCTGAGCCCGATGAAGACTAATTTCTCTTTGGTCATGAAAAGAACGCCACTTCTCCCTTCTTTTGGGTTAATTTTATCGAGATACCCGGCATAAAGCGTTATATGGCCTCTTTTGATTATGCCACTTTTATTGAGATGGTTTTTTCTCAGATATTCTTTAATGGCTTTATTTGAGTGGAAATGAAAAAAAGCATAATAAATCGCTAATCCAGGTATGAAAATAGCTGCAGAAATAGCTAGGGCCCAAAGAAAACTAGTAATTCCGTTATGCAGCACCATCTCTTTTTGAAGGGTTGATTATTATTTATATTTTTGCTTTCATCCTGGGCAACCCCAAGATTGCTAGAAAATGATTACTTGTTCCGCTTTTCGAAAGTCATTCCGCCCAGCAATCCCTTCCCCAGAAAGAAAAATTGCCAATTCACTACTTTATTTTTCATCAACTTTAACTGAAAAATGTTAAGTGTTTCCTTCATAATGAAGCGCTTCCCAATGGAACTTATTTAAACCAAACGCAATTATTTTTTTATGATGGGGCAATTGTTTAATGAGGATAAGGAGTTGGCAGAGGTTATCCACCAGGAGCTCTTGAGGCAGCAGAGCACCCTTAACCTCATTGCCTCTGAAAACTACGCCAGCCGTGCAGTCCTCGAGGCTGCATCATCTTTACTAACAAACAAGTATTCTGAGGGCTACATCGGGCACAGGTATTATTCCGGGAACACATTGGTTGATGTTGTTGAGGGCATTGCAATTGAGCGAGTTAAGAGACTTTTCAATGCCGAGGCGGCAAACGTGCAACCGCACTCCGGCTCCCAGGCAAACATGGCAGCATATTTCGCACTTCTAAAGCTTGGGGACAAGATAATGGGCATGAACTTGGAGCACGGAGGGCATTTGACGCACGGGGCCAGTATTAACTTCTCAGGCAAGTGGTACAATATAGTTAGCTATGGAGTTGAAAAAGAGACAGGAAAAATAGATATGTCCCACGTAAGGGAAATTGCTCTTAGAGAAAAACCCAAGCTTATTGTTGCTGGTGCGACTGCATACCCACGAGAACTGGATTTCAAGGCTTTCTCAGAAATTGCTAAAGAAGTGGGAGCTTATCTCATGGTTGACATGGCCCACATTGCGGGGCTTGTTGCAGGTCACGTACACCAGAGCCCAGTGCCCTATGCTGATATAATCACATCAACAACCCATAAAACCCTGCGTGGCCCGAGAGGTGCATTCATACTAAGCTCAAAGGCACACGCGGTTTTAATCGACAAGGCTGTTTTTCCTGGCCTCCAGGGCGGGCCTTTGGATCACATAATTGCAGCAAAGGCCGTGGCATTTAGGGAGGCAATGCAGCCCGAGTTTGTAGCCTATGCTAAGCAGATTGTGGTAAATGCAAAGGCTCTCGCAGAAACCCTAAAAGAGAGGGGCCTAAAGCTGGTTTCAGGTGGCACTGACAATCATCTGATGCTGATAGACATAACTGAGAGGGGCATGAGTGGCGGAGAGGCTGAAACAATTCTTGAGAACAGCGGAATTACTGTTAACAGGAACAAGATTCCATTTGACCCAAGACCAGCCAGAGACCCTAGTGGAATAAGGCTTGGGACCCCGGCGTTAACCACCCGAGGTATGAAAGAGCCAGAGATGAGGGCAATAGGCAATACAATTGCAGATATTCTGATATTAAATTATTCTGAGAGCATCATCGAGCGCGCCAAAAAGACAGTGGGCAAGCTCTGCAATGATTACCCGCTGTATCCGCACATGGAATACCATTAAAGGAAGTTTTATAAAAAAAACCAACTTTTTCATGCCTATGACAAACAATACAAGTTTGTTTTCCTACTCAAGTTTGAATGCCCAAGAATTATTCAAAGAGCTTAGCTCCTCTTCTCAGGGCCTGCCTGCGCATGAGGCCAAGAAGCGCCTTCTTGAGTGGGGGGCAAATGTCATCTCGCAAAAGAAAGAGCGCAGCTTTGTTGTTGAATTCTTCTCCCATTTCCTGAATCCCCTTATACTAATCCTGCTGTTTGCTTCTACCCTCTCTTTTTTCATGGGCGAAATCACAGATGCGATTATAATATTTTGTATAATACTTTTTAGCGTTTTGCTTGACTTCTTCCAGGAGTACAGTGCTGACAAGGCTTTGAAGAAGCTGGTTGAGTCTGTGAGAACAACGGCCACTGTAATACGGAATGGTAGGAAAAAGGAAGTGCAAGTAACTGAACTTGTTGAGGGAGACCTTATCTTCTTGAGCTCAGGAGACCTAATTCCGGCAGATGCAAGGGTTCTTCAGACTGAATATTTTTTCGTCAACCAATCGGCAATTACCGGTGAGTCTTACCCTTGTGAAAAAACTGTTGAACCCATTGCTAACCCTGTTTCTATCCCTGAGATGAATAACATCATATTTAGGGGCACAAATGTTGTGAGCGGCAGCGCCACGGCAATAATCTTAAAAACAGGGAAAAACACCGAATTTGGAAGAATTGCATCAAAGCTGGGCCAAGCCCCACCGAAGAGTGAGTTCGAGCTTGGGATTAACAAATTCGGCCTTTTCCTTATGAAAATTATCCTGATGCTGGTGATTTTCATATTTTTCATCAACTCATTCCTGAAGCATAATTTCTTCCAGTCTTTCATGTTTGCAATAGCAATAGCAGTTGGAGTTACCCCAGAGCTACTTCCCATGATTATGTCAGTAACTATGACATTTGGGTCTAAGCAGATGTCCAAGAAGGGAGTCATTGTAAAAAAACTCTCATCCATCCCCAATTTTGGTGGAATGAATGTTCTCTGCACTGACAAGACAGGCACGCTCACTGAGAACAAGATAGCGCTTGTGAAGTACACCAACTTCAAGGGGGATAACGATGAGCGCGTGCTGAGGCTTGCCTTCGTCAACAGCTCCTTCCAAACTGGCATCAAAAACCCTCTCGATGAGGCTGTTATTATATTCAAAAAAGTGGATATTAGTGACTGCGAAAAGGTTGAGGAAATCCCTTACGATTTCTCTAGGAAAAAGATGAGCGTTGTGTTCAAG
>CAIWSB010000086.1 GCA_903915225.1 uncultured Candidatus Woesearchaeota archaeon | reverse complement strand
TCGGATGTTGATGATGAAAAGCCAGAAAGAAAACCAGACGTCCCCGCTGGCCCATTTACAGTAGAACGGCCTCAAGTGAAATACCCTGAGGATTACATAGGTTGAGTTCATGGCAGACGAAAAAGAAAATTGGCTGAAACAATTAGGCACTAGGCCCGAGTCAGTTACGCGCTGGGGGCTCCAATGGTTAAGCAGTAGCCCGACTCCACCCCCACCGAACCCCAATCCTGTACCAAACAAAGCTAAGAAAAAGTCTAGCCTCCCAAGTTATTTATCTGAAGCCGAATTCATGGCGCTCATCAAGGTAACAAAAAATAGGCACCATAAATTGGCCTTCCTGTTGGGCTTCGCTGCGGGGCTGCGAATTGGCGAAATAGTCCGCCTCCAAAGAGCAAACATTGACCTAGAAAAGCACAGGATAATAGTTAAAGCTGGAAAAGGCAACAAGGACCGAATCGTCCCGCTGCCCAAAAACTTCCAGCAAAATTATTTGGCATATATCCCCATTCCCTGCGGCAAGAGAGCTCTTGAAATTGCCTTTAAGAATTCTTTACGGAAGGCTAGCATTACGCGGCCAGGGCTCAGGTTTCATTCCTTGAGGCACTCCTTCGCTATCGAATGTATGCAAAAACATATCCCGTTAAACGCCATCCAGCTGCTTATGGGACATGAAAATATCCGCACAACTTCCATTTACTTAAAATTAAACCCTGAAGATGCCCTCAAAGCCTATGAGGATTTGTGGTAATCATGAACAAAAAGCGAAAGTCCTGGGAACTTTGGACTGAGGGTTACGGAACTATAATATTTCGTGAAGTAGCAGAAACGCGCAAGGTGATATAATGTTCCAGAGCCGCCAGCACAAGGCCAACTATTTGCTCAAGGAGAACCGGGAGATTATGGAGAAGGTCGTTAGCCTGATGCGTGAGATTGCAGACAATGAGCGGGAGATAGTAAGACTCTATTCTGAGGTGGAGGAGAGCAATAAACCCCTAGTGTAGTATTTGCCCCTAAATTATTACTCCACAAACTTAAACTACAATACTACAATAACATATATTAACTTAATGGGGTGGTGGAAGATGGCGGAAGGGGAGAAAGAGAACTAAGACAAATTGTACTATCAATTATTAATCTCAAGTGCAACCATTATGGCACTGCCATGCCCCCCTATAATATTTCCCCCCCGAATCTGGTTTTATACTTGCAAAGTATCTATCTCCGCAAACTCGACATTCCATAAGGCCAGTTGCTGGGTCCAGCAATTTCATATTTTTTTTCGTCATTTCAATCACCTCCTCTATTGATTGTTTCTCTGTCTTTCTCCAGCCCTTGCTTGAACTCTAGGAACCTCTTTAATAACTCTGGGTTCTGCATGATTTCCTGGAGTAGCTGCACCGTCTTATTGGTCTCAGTTTGAATCAGGGCATCATCCTGAACCATTACAGCCACGCTAATTGGGCGCCCACACCGGAAGCAATACCTTGAGGTGGTTTGATTTACAGCGCCACAAGCGCAAGTCTGAATCCGCTGAGTCTTGCTCTCATCCTTGGCTTTGAGTCCGTGCATCTCCAACACGGCGGTAGTTAATTGCTTATTATCTATGTGGCAATAAACGCGCGTCATCCTAGAGCCCAAGGTCCAGCCCAAAAACTTGCACATCATTGCCTCGGTCAGCTTTGGCGCAAGCAACGTGGCACGACTGTGCCGGAACCAATGGAGGTTGTGCTTCTTTCTGAGCCCAGCTCGCTCAAAGCATCTGGAGATTAGCTTTACTGCTCCCACATGCCTTAAAGGTTCATGAAGCCGAGTCCCGGAATCGCCCGTCCATAGAAAGGCCTCTTGATTATCCCTGAAGGGATGCAGAGACAACCATTGGGTTAATAGTGGGATTGATTCTACAACGGGGATTGTTCGCGGCCCGGTCTTGCCATCTACGCTTAGGAGAGCCCGGTTATCATCTATCTGAATATCCTTGAGTTTCAGGTTTATGAACTCACCTATCCTAGCCCCAGATTCATGCAACATTTTAACAAAACATCTCTCCTTAATGCTGCGGCAGCCCTTCTCAACCACAAAGTCAATGTCCTTATCACTAAGAATGGCTGAGGAGTCTAGTTTTCGGCCCTTGTATGCTACCCTTAATTGTTTCTCTACATATGTATAGAGCCGCAAGGTTGCCTTCACTATGTTTTTGTCCTGGGATTCTAGCCGCTCATCCAGGTCTTTGTACCACCTAAAAAACTGTTTTGTTACCCGGGCATAATCCTTTTGGGTGGCTTCCGAGATGTTCTGCTGTCGGGCATAGAATGACATTAGCGCCTGCACATCCTCGCACTCAAGCTCATCTAGGTTTTTATGGATGTCTAATTCTCTTGCGAGAACCATGCACATCCGCCTCAGTTGTGAGGAGAGTTTTGCCACGCGCAACCCGCGCGAGCCACTCGCAAACAAATGATTCTGGAACGAGGTAATTAATTCCTTGTTCCTAACTGTTGTGTCCCACTCTTTGAGCTTCTTGAGCTCTATCTGAAATAGCTCATCGCCGGTTCTAAAATATATTTGTCTAGGGTTTTCCATTTTTTTACCCTCTTAGAAGCAGAGCCCATATTTAAATGGGTGAATACGGCATTGGACTAGGTGTAATCACTATGGTTTGATGCGGTGCTGTACCTAGTAGTCCATACGCCGAGACTGGGATTTGAACCCAGATGCCCGAGGTGGGCCAGGCTGTTTTGGGCATGTTCTTTGCCTTTCCAGGCCTGTGCAATGCCGGGTTATGCGATCTCGGCGAAGTGAGCGATAGCGAACGGAGCTGAGATTGCGACCAGGGAACCCGCAGGTTCTCTGTGTATGCGATCTCGGCTGAACGAGCGTAAGCGAGTGAAGCAGAGATCGCGACCAGAAACACCCTCTGGGGTTTCTGTGTATGCGATCTCGGCGTGAGGAACTCGCTTCAGGAGAAGAATATCCTTGGTTTAAAAGGTTTTTGCAAGAAATCACTCAATCGGATAGACAATTGCTGTGGAGTAATCCCCTGTTTCGGGGAGTTGGCCGATTTTCCAGTTTGCAGGCTCAAACGGCCACACAGTGCCGGTGGCCTCTGCATAATAATATTTTTTGTCCCCCACTTCATAATTCGCCCCCCTAAAATTGCCACAGACGCCAATTGCAATGTGGCCCGCTCCGTCGCCATTGGAGAACTCAAGCAGCGCCACATCAATGCCCTTGGCTTTCATCAGGGCTGCGCCAAGTATTGCCAGATCCTCGCAATCCCCGCAGCGTTCCACAATGGTTTCAAGGGGGTATTTTACATAGTTGCCCGAATAGGCATTGTCGGTATTGTCATCGTAAACATGCTGATGGACGAATTCCATTATCACGCCTGCTGACTCTTCGGGGGTTTTGCAGGGCTTTGTAATGATTTCAGCAAGCCTCTGTATATTTGGGTCATTATATGTGACATAGCGGGTTAGTTCTGCAGCCTTCCTGATTTGGTGGCTTTTAATTTTATAATCAAAATATGCAGAGGCGAAGAATGGAATCTTGTAAGAATAGCCCCCAACATTTTGGCAGATGGACAAAATAATCGAATCCTCAATTTCATTATCTATAGTGAGAGGTGCAACCTGCTGGGCTGCGAATATCTTCGGCAAAGGCTCCTCTTTGCTTCTCGAAAAGGGGATTGAAGCGCCAACTAAGAGAGCCCCGGTGAGTATTCCTACCATTAGTTTCTTTCCAATCCTCATAATGCTGGATTGGTACGCCATTGTTTAAATATATATGTATTTTTACTACTTAAATAGAGTAACAAACCGAAAGGCTTATAAATGACTGCACTATTCCATGCTCCAAGAATGAAGATTAAAAAGAGGGGATTACTTTTTTTCTAGTGGATTCTGAAACCATTCAGTTCCCTTTCAAGCTCCCTGTGGTTGGGTACTATCTCTGAGAGCACTCGCTTGTATCTCATGGAGTGGTTGGCCTCGAAGAGGTGGGCCAGCTCGTGGGATACGAGATATTCCTGGAGATGCGTTGGGAGTGCTGAGAGGTAAGAATTGAACCCAAGCTTCCTGCCTGGCATACACCAACCCCAGCGGTGCCTGGATTGCTTCACAATTATTTCTGAGACTCTGTATTGTTCGAAAAGCTCTCTCTTTGATTCAAGGAAATGCTTTGTTTCCTGCTTCAGCCAGTTCCTTATTGTATCGTTCACCTTTGTGGCATCCTTTGAGCGGACAAAGAGCGCCCCGCTGATTGGCTGCGCCCAGTTCTCTTTCCCGATTGAGAAATCAACCTTGTGGTACTGGCCGTTGTAAAGCACAACATCCCTTGAGAATATTGGTTTCCTTGAGTTAAACTTATTGTATGCTCTTTCAAGCCAGCCTTTGTGTTTTATAACAAATCCATCGACTGATTCGCGGAAACCACGGGGCAGCCTCAGCTCAATCTCGTCTTCGCTGATTACTTTTGCAATAACCGAGCGCCTGGAGCGTCCGCTGGTGACATTTAGATTCACGACCCTCCCGCCCAGCATCAAATCCATCGGGGCAAGCGAAACATCTGGGGAATAAAAATGTTTCTTTGCAGGGCAGCAATAAAAATGGCGGTTGACTTCCAAAATTGCTGAGGCAATTTTGTCATACTCGGCACCCCGTAGGGGGCATCCCCCGCCTCGCCAACGCCATTATTGCTGCTCGTTGCCTTCATCACTTTATTTTGCCATTTTAAAGTGGTTTTTTCCACAAACTAATTAAATTCGGGAATTTTCCTATTTAATATGGGGCAAGATGGAGAATTTTTGGACTTAATTGTTGAGCGCTTTGAATTTGATGCAGGGATACATCCTGATAAGGCAACAGCTCTTGATGAAGCCGCACTCCAGGCAGACACTTTGCTTTACAATGATATTTGGGGAGGGCTTGAGATGGACATTGGAACCGGTTGGTCAGGGTCTACCAGGTATCCTTCCCCGCCCATACACAAAGATGGAAATGTTATATGGAAGCCAAAAAGATTTATTCTTCCTCAGGATTACGAGCAAGGTATCAGATGGATGCCATTTGACGGCATGCAGCAATTTGACGTCCAGATTGAAGCTCGGCAAATATTAACGGGCTACCATGCAATTATCAAATTGGTTGCCTATGTTTGGGATGATATCAAAAGAGGAGATGGCAGATTGGGATGCTTGCTGGACCTTGTTGACAGGACAAAATATGCAAACCACTGCAAAGCCAAGGTTGCTGAAACCACAAGGGTAAGGGTGGCAATGAACAGTAATAAAAAGGAAGATATCAACGGCGCTCATCTTAATGGTGATTCCAGCTTGGGATTCTTTGTGAGCGGGTTTGATTTCCCACAACATGAGCCGGGATATAGAGGTTCTACCCAAGTCACATTCACTTCAATAGATATTAAAAAAAGGCATGAAGATTGCATGTATCGGGACAGATAACCCTGCTTCTTTGGTTCTTTACTTGATTAGCTTATTATCAATTTAAATGGCGGCCGTCGTCGCTTACGCTCCTCCTGGGGCACCCCGTAAGGGACAACCCCCGCCCCAGCGGCGCCACTAATACAGAAAAAACCTTCCCTTTTTGTGATTGCCCCATATATCTGTAGATATCACGTAGATATCTGTAGATATCTGGCCAAAATTTTTGTCGTCGAGAAAATTATTTTTTCAGAAAACTAGTTTTTTCGAGTTTATAACTAGTTTTGTATAACTAGGTCTAATATGTATAAAATAACAAGAAAAAACCCCCTTACTCCTCAATCATCTCGATTTCGATGTTAAGGCCGTCGGGGATTGGGATCCTCATGACCATCCGTAAAGCGCGTTCGTCAATGCCGAGATCGATGAGGCGCTTGTGCACCCTCATCTCAAACCTGTCCCATGTTGCCTTCCCGTTGCCGCATGGCCCCTTCCTAGTTGTAATCTTAAGCTTCTTGGTTGGAAGAGGTATCGGTCCGCGCATCTCAACCCCGGTCTTTTCAACTATTGACTTAATCTCAGTGCAAACCTGATTGATCTTGTCAATTTCAATGCTGCTTAGTTTTATTCTTGCTTTCGGCATTTTTAGTCACTATCCGGGGTTTGTATCATGACAAACTTCAGTTAGCCATGGGGAGCAAATAATTTATTTGCTTAAGTCCTTGGCCACAAGGTCGATGCACATGCCTGCAGCCACAGTCTGGCCTGAGTCACGCACAGCAAACCTTGCCATGTGTGGTATGTCCTTTGTCTTTTCGATGACCATTGGGTGCACTGGCTTCACTTTGATAATAGCCGAGTCGCCGTTCTTGACAAAGTCCGGTTTCTCTGCCATTGTCTCACCAGTTGCAGGGTTGATCTTCTTCACTATTTCTATGATCTGGCATGCCACCTGGGCTGTGTGTATGTGGAACACAGGCGTGTAGCCTGCAGTCATAACAGTCGGGTGGTTCAGCACAATGATCTGGGCAGTGAATTCAGTCGCAACCGTTGGCGGCTTGTCAGCTGGCCCGATAACATCTCCCCTGGTTATGTCGTTCTTTGCAAAGCCTCTCACGTTGAAACCAACGTTGTCGCCTGGCTGGGCCTCCTTGAGCTGTTCGTGGTGCATCTCTATGCTCTTGACTTCTCCCACAACACCCTTGCCCTCTCGGCCTGGGACTGCGATTATCTTGTCACCAATCTTCATCCTTCCAGTTTCAACTCGCCCAACTGGAACGACGCCGATACCTGTGATGTTGTAAACATCCTGGATTGGCAGTCGCAATGGTAGGTCAACTGGCTTCTCTGGAAGTGATAGCTTGTCAACGGCTTCCAATAAGGTCGGCCCTGTGAACCAGGCCAGCTTGCCCTTTGTTACCAGGTTGTCTCCGTGGAAACCTGAGATTGGGATGAACTGGACGTTCTCAAGCTTGTAGCCGACGGTCTTGAGCAAGGTTTCAACCTGCTTCTTGACCTCTTCGTAGGCCTTCTGATCATAGTTCTTCATATCCATTTTGTTGATGGCAACAATCAGCTGGTTGACACCCAGTGTCCTGGCCAGGAAGACGTGCTCCTTGGTCTGGGCCATGACACCGTCGTTTGCTGCAACAATGAGGACAGCTGCATCAGCCTGGGCTGCACCTGTAATCATATTCTTGATGAAGTCCCTGTGGCCTGGTGCGTCGATGATTGTGAAGTAGTACTTTGCTGTCTCAAACCTCTTGTGTGAAAGGTCGATTGTGACTCCTCGCTCCCTCTCCTCTTTGAGGTTGTCCATCACGAAAGCAAACTCAAAGCCGGGTTTGCCTAGCTCAATTGCCTTCTCTTTCAACTTCTTGAGAACCTGCTCGTCAATGTTCTTTGTATCATACAACAATCTACCAACAGTGGTCGATTTACCGTGATCAACATGTCCGATAAATACCAGGTTTAAGTGTGGTTTTGTGCTTGCCATTTCATTTCCCTCCTAAGTATTGCAATGTGCAATGTTTTTTGTGGAATTATTTAAATCAATTGTTTAAGGTGATTCTGAGGGTATATTTAAACCTTTTCGTTCCCTTAGCTTTCTCACAACCTCATCCTGGAGGTTGGTTGGGAGGCGCTCGAACATCTGGTCAACCAGGAACTGAGTTCCTCGGCCGCTTGTTGCCGAGCGCAAGTCTGAGCTGATCCCGAACATTTCAGCAACTGGCATTTTTGCCTTGACTGAGACAGTCTCGCCCTGCTGGGTCATGTCCAAAAGCTGCCCACGCCTGTTCTGGACAAGCTTCGAGAGCTCGCCCATAAATTCAATAGGGGCATCCAGCTGCAAAAGCTGAATCGGCTCAAGCAATGACGGGCCGCCCAACATCATGGCTCCCTTTATACCATCCCTGACTGCGGGGATAACCTGCGAAGGGCCTCGATGGATAGCATCCTCGTGGAGCTTGAGATCCATCAAAATGACCTTTGCCTTGGTAACCGGCTCCTTAACAATTGGGCCAGCCTTCATTACTTCTATGAATGCATCCAAAATCATGTCCAGAACCTCTTGAAGGTGAACCTGTCCCCTTGTTCTCTCAAGGATTATGTTGCCCTTGTAGATTTCTTTCACTTTCTTGGCATCATCTGAATCCATCCCCAGGGATTTCAGCTGATCAATTAGCTCAAGGTCCTTCTTCTTGATTCTCCTGTCGTGTATGGTTCCTTTTCTTATTGCCTGGAAGATATTATCCTCCAGAGGCTCAACAATGAAATAGAACTTGTTGTGCTTGTTGGGGGATTTTCCCTCAAACTCCGGAGACTTCTTGTTCACAGTCTCCCTGTAAACCACAATTGGCGCGGAAGTTCTAACTTCAACACCTTTGTTAGTAACAATTCTGTTCTCAATAACCTCAAGGTGGAGCTCACCCATGCCGCTAATCAGGTGCTCACCAGTCTCCTCGTTAATTTGGATGGTGATAGTTGGGTCCTCCTTGTTAACCTGCTTGAGCACTTCAACCAGCTTTGGCAGGTCTGACGGCCTCTTGGCTTCAATTGCCTTCGTTATCACAGGCTCGAAAATGTGCTTAATCTCTTCAAAGGCCTCCATATTAGGATCTGAGCTGATGGTTTCTCCTGAGAAAACATCCTTAAGCCCGGCAATGCCTATAATATTTCCTGCCTTGACCTCTGCTACCTGCTCGCGCTTAGGCCCGTTGTAAATAACCAGCTGCTGAACTCGCGTCTGACGCTTGCCCATTATCTGGAAAACCTCGTCACCCTGGTGCAATGTCCCTGAGAACAAACGCCCTGCGGCAATGTCTCCAGCGTGCTTGTCAACGACAATCTTTGTGCAAACAAATCCTACAACCCCCGTATCATCGCACTTCACAAGGCTCTGGCCAATCGCTGTGTCAAGCTCCCCATGCCAAATCCTTGGAATCCTGTAGGCCTGTGCTTGCTTAGGGTTAGGGTGGTGATGAACAACCATGTTCAAAACTATACTGTGCAGAGGGGCTTTCTTGGCCAGCTCGGCCTGGGTACCCTTCTCATAAGCCTCAATTACGTCCTTGAAAGTGAGACCTTTCTTCTGCATGTACGGGATGCTCAATGCCCACTTGTGGAATGCTGAACCAAATGCAACTGAACCGTCCTGAACGCTGACTTGCCATTTCTTGGCATACTCTGGCTCAGCAATATCATTTATCAGCTTGTTAACTGTGTTGATTATCTTAATGAAACGCTCCTGCATCATTTCAGGCGTCAGCTTCAGCTCCTTAATGAGCCTGTCAACCTTGTTGATGAAAAGTACGGGGCGAACACGCTCCTTGAGGCTCTGGCGCAGCACGGTCTCGGTCTGCGGCATGACCCCCTCTGAAGCGCACACCAGCACAATGGCACCGTCAACAGCTCGCATTGCCCTTGTGACGTCACCGCCAAAGTCAACGTGGCCCGGTGTATCAATCAGGTTGATAAGGAAATCCACTCCATCAATGTGATGAACCATTGATGCGTTTGCTGCATCAATTGTGATGCCTCGTGCCTGCTCGTCCTCTGCAAAGTCCAGGGCGAGCTGCTGGCCTGCCAGCTGGTCAGAAATCATTCCGGCCCCAGCGAGCAAATTGTCTGAAAATGTCGTCTTGCCGTGGTCAATGTGCGCAATTGTGCCTATGTTCCTGATTTTCTCAGGGTCGTGCATCAATCTCAATATCTTATCTATTCTGCTTTCTTCTGCCATGATAATCACCAGTGACTATTGTACGTGTGCGTCATGCACGCTTGAATATTTGAAAAGCTCCCCTGGCTTGAACCAAAGGGCAATCTCATGCTCAGCCTCCTTCACGTTTCCTGAGGCATGGATGAGGTTTCGGCCACCAAATCCCCTCTGGGTTGCATAGCCCATGCTAATTGGGGAGTAATCCCCCCTAATTGTCCCAGGCTCTGCCTTGTGCGGGGAGGTATGGCCAACAATTTTCCTTATTATTAAAACAGCATGCACTCCCTCAAGCACCATGGCCACAATCGGGGCCTCGGTTGTAAACTCGAGGAGGTCCTTGTGAATCTGAGCGCCAAGCTGCTCTGCGGTCTTGTCTGTCTCAATACCCATCTCCTTCCAGTCATCCAGGGTTTTCTTGCCAACAATTGGTATCAGTGTCTCTGGGTAGTGCTTTATTGCAAAATCCTTGTTGATCCAGACCATCTTGAGCCCGACAATCTTGAGCCCGGTCCTTTCAAACCTGGCAATAATCTCACCAATCAGCCCACGCTGCACCGCATCTGGCTTGAGCAGTACAAGACTCCTTTCAATCATTTTTCCTTCACCTTGCTTGCCCACTTGAGATTAACCTGCTTGCGCCCTAGGCCTAGCATGTTCTTCTCGCATTTCTTGCTGCAAAAGAATAGCACCTTCCCTGTCTTCCTAACATAGATTGTGCCAGTCCCGTCCGGAATTTTTGAGTTACAAAAGCTGCATCTCATTTTTACCTACCACTCGATTTAAGGTTCTTGGCTTCAAATTCTGTTTCCCTAAGCATAAGTATATCGCCTACCCTTACCGGGCCCTTGAGGTTTCGCCTTATTACCTTGCCTTGGTCCCTGCCAACGAGCACCTTAACCCGGACCTGCTGTGCCTCGCCTCTAGAGCCTGTCCTGCCCACTATCTCCTCAACACGTGCGGGGAAACTCTGCAGGCTGGGCATGACCTCATCTGGCTTTGGTGCAGCTGCTGGAGCACCTGCTGGAGCCTTACCCTTCTCAGCGGGCTTGCCTTTTTCAGAAGGCTTCTTTTCCTCTACTGTTTTCTCATCGGCTTCTTTTGGTTCTTCCTTAGCCATTTTTCCACCTATGCCAGCTCATTGATTTTCTTGATAAGATCTGCAAAAGCCGCCTTGGCGTCGCCTGCCTCAACAAGTGCTGCGCTGGCAGTTGGGATTGTGATTCCAGTTGCAACACCCAGCTCTTCCTTGCTCTTGACCTTGACTACAGGCACGTTCTTCTCCTTAGCGAGCAATGGAAGGTGCATTATGACTTCAGGTGGCTGGCAATCTGCTGCAACAACAACAAGCTTGGCCTCTCCACGTTCCAACGATTTTGTGACCTCGTTGGTGCCGCGCCTGATTTTGCCTGTCCCTTTCGCGACTTCCAAAACTTCAAATAGCTTCTCGTTCAAATCCTGTGGGAGCTCTATTCCGTCCATTTTCTTACCTCCGAAAGGTAACCAAGAAGTTACCCTCATTCAGGTCGTTTAGACCTTCATCAATCCTTGGATGTTCACGTGAGAATTAACAGGGCTTTATAAACTTTATTCTAGCCTATAGCCCCGCAAGGCCTTATCAAATCGCTGCCAGCGCGCCCCTGCCATCTTGAGCATGAGCTCCTCAACATTTACAGGGTCTTCTCCTTTAAGAACCAGAGCTTCGACCTGCTTATAGACAAAATCCTCTGGGAGAAAGTTCCAGGTCATTCCCTTTACAAGCTCGGTCGCGAGCCTGCAGGTGGGCTGGGTTGGTAGGGAAACCTCTCCATGCTCATTCATGTAAGCGATTTGGATTATTCCGCCAACGCCAATGTTCATCTTATCTGAGGCAATCTCAGCCTCGATTAGCTTGACAAGCCCGACTGATGGGTCAATTTTATCCCTTTTGTCTGTATCTAGCTCTGAGACATAATCAGTAAGCTTGGCATGGGCCAAATCCGAGCCAGTTCCAATCTGGAAAAATGTTGTGGAAAGCCGCTGGTGGGATCTCCCCTCTGTGCTGACAACTGAAATTTCAAACCTTCCATTTTCTATTGATGTGACGAGGAAACTCCCGCACATTGACTCGTTAATTTCCTCAAGCTCGCCCTCTGCTTCTGCGAGGACATTGACAGATAGTGGAAGGCTAGGCCCATCCTCATTTCTCTTTAATCCTGTCTGAAACTCCAGTAGTGATATTCCAAACTTTTTCTGCAGGATGTCTTCCTTTTGCATTTTGTATAATTCCTTCGCCCCATGGTTGAGATAATGGTAAACCTCATCTGGCGTCTTTGCGGCTTTGGCCAAATCAACCACTTCTTTCATGAAAAATGCATCGCCTGCCTGGCCCACCAGGCACCCACCCAGCTGGATGATTTTTGGGGAGTCCATAAGCTTCCTGTTGATAGTTGTGCTGAGCTCATCAGCCACCATTGCCCCCCCTTTGCCAAACCGCATCGCAGTTATTAGAGTCATGAGGAAAAGGAATACTAGTAAACTTAAAAACATGGTGGGGGGGCAGCAACAGTGGCGCCGCCGAGGCGGGGGACGTCCAGAGGCGAAGCTGATGGATGCCAGATATTCAAGAGAATCCTCAGAAATGCCAAGCATTTCTGGGACTAGAAATTCAGAGAATTTCTATGTTTCTGAGCACCTCCTACGGAGTATCTCAGGAGGAGCGTAAGCTCAGACGGCTGCCAGAGTTGTTGCCACAGTTTAAATGAATATATTTTACTTTTGCGCATATATTTTTTACTACGAAAAAGGAGTTGCTAACAATAAGATTTATTAATACACCTCAACTTCAGGGGTATATGGAAGAGGATAAATTGGTGGGGGATAGTTCAATGAGCCCCGGCGATTCAGCACCAAAGAGACTACTTGAACCTTTAAAAGAAGCCAAAAAACCTAGCCTTGAGAAGAGGCTGAAAGAGCCATCGGAGGTGCAGCTCTCAAAGCCCAAGCCAGACTTCAAGCTGGATATAAGGGAAAAACAGCTGGAGAGCGGGCTCAAGATTTACTATGTTCATGCCCAGGCTGACGCAATGGCAATTATCGCAAATGTCAATGCAGGACCTTTGTATGAGATGGCTGCAAAATCAGGCATTTCTCACCTCATAGAACATATGGTCTACAAAGGCACCAAGAGGCGCTTATCAAGGGAGGAGATTTATTCAGAGCTTTGGCTTTTTGGCGACGATAACGATGCCGAAACCACAAAGCAGTCTGTGCCCTTTGGGATTAAGGTTATCCTAGAGGATTTTGAGCCTGCCCTTGACCTTTTCTCAGACCTGCTCTACTGCTCAACAATGGGGAAAAAGGAATTTGAAGACGAGAAAGTGCTTGTAAAGGAAGAGCAGAACAACTGGGATGAGAAGCCAAAACTATATCTCTTGAACAGGTTTTACGAAAGGCTTCTCGCAGGGAGCCCTCTTGCCCTTTGTGAATTTGGAACCGATGAATCACTAAGCTCGATAACCCATGCTGACGTGATGGAATTTTACGCACGAATGTTCACCCCTGCCAACACAACACTCTTCATTGTTGGGCCGAAGCCTTTTGAGGAGGTGATTGATGCAGCTGAAAAGGTCTTCAAGCCAAATGTTGAAAGGGGCTTTTCCAGCAAGGTCAACACCCCAAACGTGATTGCTCTCCCTAAAAACTCAAGCAAGAAAATCGTTCTGGGCAAGGACCCTTTGAACATCCATCTTGCAATTGGGAACGTCATTCCACCTGTTAGTCCAGAGGAGGGTGTCGCACTCAAGGTTTTGAGCGAGATTTTTGGCCTCACCACAAGTGCCAGGATTTTCGCAAATTCAATTGCCTATGAATTGGCCATAATATTGGATGCCTCAATTTATGGGAATTCCCTTTGTGTGTACACCACCAGCAATCATGGGAACTACCAGCGTATGCACGACTTGATATTTGATGAGTTCAGGCAGTTGAAGAACCTGAAGCCCTCAAAAGCCCTGGAGAAGAGGGTTTCAGACTGTAAGACAGCTCTTCGCAAGCAAATCATACTGGAAAACACTGATATTGACGTGAAGGCCCAAACCATGCTTGAATTCTGGCTCGGTGGCGATATCCACTTTGTGAACAAGTATCTTGAAATCCTTGAGAAAGTCACGCCAGAGCAGGTGATTGCTGTGGCCCAGAAATATATCGAGCCGGATGCACTCACTGAGGTTGTGCTCGGAACCCCACCGGGGTACAGCTTGCCTCCTGCCACCCAAATATCGGCTCCTCTCATTGACCCGAAGTAGACATTATTATATTCTATATAGGGATTGCAGAAATCTTATTGGTTTTCAGGGCCAAAGCCGCAGTACTTTTTCCTAAGAAGGGTTGAATCAACAAGCTCCCTGATGCCATCCCCATTGGTATCCTTGTAGGTTTCACGGGATATCTCCTTGTAACTGACGTCAACCTTGTCCCCAATATGCAGCTCATTAAACAATTGCCATTCCTCCCTGCCAGTGCCAGATATTGAATATTGTGAGCCGTTCCATGAGATTGTGACACTGTACTCATTAGGGACTGTCCTGTTGCTGATTGTTACGCCTCCAGTGCTCACGCCCCAATGCCCGTCTGCACCCATGCCATAGCCATTTCCGCCGACAACAGTTGGGGAAACCGAAGGGGTCAAGTGCGCCGGGATGTAGGACCTATCAACAACTACGCCAATATCGTGCTTAATCTCTGAAGTCACATCTTTGACCTGGGTTGAAACAACAGGGGGATTGACATCTGAAGAAACATTTCCACCAGATGAACCGCAGCCAGACAGAAACCCTAGACCTATGGCAGCAATTATTTGCAATGCTTTTTTCCCTAGCGTCATCTATTTTGAAAGAAACCTCTCACTTAAAAAGTTTTCGCATATTTGCAACTTATAAGTGACAATATTTTGAAAAATAAAAAATTATGAAAAGGTTAACCCAAATTTGGCGTATAACCTCTTTCAAGGGTGATATATTTGTCCATAATCGGGGAAATCAACACAGGGATGATATCTTGGATCCATTTCTGGTCCCTTTCCAACTACCACTTCTGGGAAAGTGATTTCATGGGGAGGTTGTCCGCCAATTATTATCACAATCTTGACATTAGGTTCGGGAACCTTTTTCGGAGGCCAATCCACTCTCTGTGGTGGAATCTTCTCTTTTGGCCCGCCAGGCATAGGCCAACACCCCCCTTGCGTCTGACCAGTCTTTACGCATCCGCCTGGAAGGATTCCACCTTTCGCGTGCTCCTCTAGGGTTTGTTTCATTTTCGGCACCTCCTCCCTTTTTATATTTGATAAAATATTATATAGTTTAAATGATATATAAACCTTCCGGTTTTTACCACTTTTTAATAGTAATAAAATGTGAAAGAAAAGAAAGAGAGAGGTTTTGAGGGGATTAGATTATCCTTGCCTTGATTATCTTAACGTCATCAATAGGGCGATCCATTGCATCTGTTTCAACGCTGCCCATCTTGTCAACAACATCCATCCCTTCGACGACCCTGCCAAATACGGAGTGCTTTCCGTCAAGATAATTATTATCAACCAGGTTGATGAAAAACTGGCTGCCGCCTGTGTTCGGGCCCGCATTTGCCATTGAGATTGTTCCTCTCTTGTTTTGGTCAAGTGGAGTTTTTGTGAACTCATCTGGGATTTTGTATCCAGGGCCTCCGCGCCCAGTCCCAGTAGGATCGCCTCCCTGAATCATGAATCCGCTGATAATCCTGTGGAAAATCACGCCGTCATAGTATCCTTTTTTGACAAGCTTCTCAAAATTTCCTGCTGTAACTGGCATCTCCTTGAAGAGCTCAATTGTGATGTTCCCCATATTTGTCTCAAGCATAACCTTTGACATGATCCCACCTCAATTGCTCCTGGAATTGTAGGGATATTTAAATTTTGTTGAATGCGTGTAATAAGCCCAAAAAATCATTGACTTTTTACACAGAAAGATTTATATCCTTATAAAACAAAGAGAAGAAGATGATAAAAAAAAGCAAAAGAACTTTAGAGTTGGCTGCTAGTTTTTGGATAGGCATTGGTCTAATGAGCATAATAAATATTTGGAAAATTAATCAAAATCGGGCACTTCAATACTCTTGGATGATGTTTGGGGTTTCTTTAATTGCTATAATTGTGTGTGTGATTTTAATAAAAATAGACTTTTTACACGATTGACTTCTTACACAAAGCCTAGCCAAAAGTTTTTAAATGCCTGCAGAACCCTATGCCCTGTGAGAGTTGTGGGTGATGGCTTACCCGAATTTCACAAAAGCATAATTATGGAGGCCAAAAAATGGGAATGTACAAATACATAAGGCAAACCTGGGAACAGCCAGCTTCTAAAGAAATAATTCAAGCGCGCTTCGTGCAATGGCGCAAGGAGCCTGCCACAATCAGGCTCGAGCATCCAACAAGGCTTGACCGAGCCCGCTCGCTGGGCTACAGGGCCAAGGAAGGGATTATTGTCGTACGCCAGCGTGTCATCCGAGGTGGAAGGCAGCGCCCGAAATTCAAGAGCGTGAGGCGCCCGAAGACAATGAGGCGTAAGAAAATCCTCACCAAGAGCTACCAATGGGTGTGCGAGATGCGCGCGCAGAAGAAATACCCCAATTGCGAGGTCCTCAACTCCTATTTTGTTGGAAAAGATGGCCTCCACTTCTGGTATGAAATCATACTTGTTGACAAGGCCCACCCGGCAATTATAGCTGACAAGAACCTTGGATGGATTTCAACCAACAAGCACAAGGGCAGGGTGTTCCGCGGAAAAACTTCGTCAGGAAGAAGGAGCTCTCGCCCCTAAATTTTTTCTTCATTTCTTTCTTCCAGCTTCCTCACGTAACGCCTGAGGGTTTTCTCTGCAGGCAAAACTCCGGTTGCAACGTAGAGGTCGGCAATCTTCTCATAATCCCTTTCCCGTAAAAATTGGGTGTACATCGGCTGGACTTCCTTTTCATCAATCCTTGCCTTAATTCCAGAAAAAAAGGCAAGCTGGCCAGGGAAGATTGTATCTCCTGCATGCAAAAAATCCAGCATTGTCTGCTGGTAAATCTCCTCTTTTGGCATAACCCGGGTCATTAAATAAAGATGGAAAACTGAAAACGACCCTAGTTTAAACCCAGATTCTTTTCCCATCTTAGTGCGTCTCCTGGAGTAGCGGACATATTCCTCCTGGATTGCATCCTCGGGCATAGGGACGCCCAGGGCAGCAATCACATCGCAAAATTCCTCAAGCTTTTCCTTCTTTAAAAGCGTGATGCAATCAGGATAAACTGCCTCTGGGTTTGGGGCAATTCCTGTTTTTTCCCTCAGTAGTTTGATTGCCTCAATCAACATCTCTGTAGTTCCTGGCCGCGTTGTTTTTCTATATTTATCCCTTATATCCTTTAAAAAAGTCGCATCATTACTAATCTGCTTAACCATCCCTTTAAAGTAATCTTGAACAACAGACTCTTTTGGTTTGAAGGGAATCCCCAGCTCTTGAACCATCTTTTCCATTGCCTCTGGATTTGGGGCATATTGCGGGAAACCTACCAAAAGAGAGAGGTAAATCAGCTGGGCATCATCTGTGGAGAGTTTAAAGCGCCCCTTGCTAAGTTCCTTCAGTGAGAGGACGTCATCAAGCCTCCCATGCCTCATAAGCTCAGCTAACGCTAGCTGCAAATCCCTCTGCTTGGGCTTGACTCCAGTCAAATCAAACAAGGGTATAGGCTGCCGTGACTTAATTGGCTTATAGACATCGAAAGGGAACTCATCGTAGCCTTGCAGCAGTGGCGCAAACTCAGCCTGAATCAGGCTTTCAAGCTTCTTCCTGGAAACGCCCACTGATAGGGCAGCCTTGGCCAATGCATCAGAAAATTCATCACGCTGTGTCTCACTCATTTTTATCACCTCTTAAATGATTCCTGAATAAACATCTCTTTTGGGGATTAATCCTAATGGGCCTTGGGGAACCATTCACTCTGAGATTACGGTATGTAGGAACCCAAAATGAATCTCCGCCTGATTCCTGCACTGCCTTATAACCCTCCTCAAAAAAGAGGGTTGAATGCCCTAGGGGTCCCCCGTTGAAATGTATTCCTTTTGGCACGATAATTTCAAGAGCGCTGGCTCCGCTAAGATACTTCCTGTCCACATCAGGTATCTTGAAATCTGAGGTGGCTACATAGGCATTATATGGCCTCCAATCATAATCATAACTGTGGGTGGGTTTCCCTCCCCTTGCCACGAATCCTCTCAGCCAGGATTGGTAATCGCGAACAGTTGCAGGGCGAATCTTCCCTTCCAAAGACCCCATAATTTTCTCACGCTCTTCTCTATATTTACGCAGCACTTTTTCAGATTCAGATTCATAATGTGGGCTTTCCATATCTTCCCTAAGCATTCTTGGGGGCTCACTCTGATGTCTTTGAGGCGGCCTTGTCAAATATTCGAGAGCCAGTATAAACAGTAGTCCCATTTTAATCACCTCCTTTTTGTGGAGATATAGTATCCTTAACCTCTCCTCCATGCTTTTTTTCAAGCTCAATTAAATAGCCCTTCAGGTGCTCTTCAGCAGGTAGAACTCCGGTCGCAGTGTAAAGGCTCTCAATCCTGGAAAAATCCTTATACTTGAAGCACTCGGAGTACATGGATTGAATTTCATTTTCATCCAGCTTTACCTTAACTCCATATAATTCAGCAATGTCAGCCACATTGAAAATGGAGCAGTGACGAGCCAAATCAGCTAGGGCATGCTGAAGGATTTCCTCCTTCGGGCGAACCAATGTCGAGCCCATGAGTTGGGAAATTTTAAACGATCCCACCTCAAGATTGAAACCTTTCCCAAGCTTTCGGTGCATCTTTGAGAAACGCGCGTACTCATCCTGGATTTCCTGTTCAGGCATTGGGATGCCCAGTGCAGTGATGACATCGTAAAGCTCCTGGTTTTTTCCTGCCTTAATCAGCTTAATGCATTCTGGATATAACAATTCAGGGTTTGGGGCAATTCCTGTTGTCTCACGCAGCCTTTTTATTGCATCAACCATTGCTTCAACGTTTCCCCTGCTAGTCATGCATTCAGAGTATAGGCTTTTTAGTGTTGTACTAAACATTACGATGCGCCCTACCAGGTTTTGGTAAGAATTCTGCACATCGGGCTCCTCTGGCTTGAATGGTATCCCCAGCTCCGCAACCATTTTGTCCACTTCCTCTGGGCGAGGAGTGTTATAGCCGCCTGTAAACAGAAACAGATACAACTTCTGGGCATCCTTGTCAGATAATTTAGCATGCCCGCCGGACATTTCCTTTAACTTTGAGTGCAAATTCACTTCAAATCTCTTTCCCAGGAGACAATCCAATGTTGTCTGCAAATCCTCTGATGAAAGCCTCACACCCGTCAATTCAAGTAAGCGGATTATATTGCTAGGGAGTGTAAAGTAATGCAAATCATCAGGAGTTGATTTTGGTAGATATCTTACTTCAGCCTGGATCAAGCCCTCCAACTTCTCTCCAGATATTCCAACTGATTGTGCAGCCTTAGCTAAGGCGCCAGCAAATTCATCATTTTTTGTCTCACTCATTTTTATCACCTTATTTATTACTATTAAATAGTAAATAAAACAAATATTTAAAGCTTTGTGGTAAAAAATTTACCACAAAATTAATAAGGGGGGATTCGCTCATATTTGCCATGGATTTAACCCCCCTCAAGAGGTTCGGGCTCAATGACAAAGAGATTTCTGTTTACCTTGCGCTGCTCCGTGGCGGAACCCTCACAGGGGGAGCTGTGGCATCAAAAACACATCTCCATAGAAGAACAGCGTATGACATTCTTGATGCGTTGATGGAGAAGGGGCTTGTCACTCACTCAATCAGGGAGCGCAGGCGCTTCTTCCAGGCAACCCCTCCAAAAAATTTCCTTGGCATCATCAAGGAGCAGGAAGAATCCATAAAAGGAATACTTCCCGAGCTGGAAACATTGCAGAGGGAGGCAACAAATAGCGCGAATGCAGAGGTGTTCATGGGGATAAAGAGCGTAAAGAAAATCTTTGAGGACATCCTCAACTTCAAGGAATACTGCGTGCTGGGTGCAGGCGAGCCCTTGACTGACTTGCTTGGGCCCTTCTTCCTGCTTTTCCAGAAAAGAAAACGTGAAATGGGCATCCATTCAAGAATAATCATAGCCAAAAAATTCATTCACAAAGATGTTGCCACAAAAAGTTTTGGTGAAGTTCGTTACCTAAATGAATTTGAGTCTCCAACAACAACTTATGTTTTTGGGAATAAAGTAGCAATAATTCTCTCAGACCCAGCAATGGGAATTCTGATAACATCAGAAAAAGTTTCAGAAAGCTTCAGAAATTATTTCCATCTTTTGTGGAATACAGCTGCTAAAGCCCAAGCCCATCAATAATCTTTTTGGCATCAAATGGCTGCAGGTCCTCATAACGCTGACCTGTGCCCATTAGCCATATCGGTTTCTTAGAAACATAAGCAATG
>CAIWSB010000085.1 GCA_903915225.1 uncultured Candidatus Woesearchaeota archaeon | reverse complement strand
TATTCTATATTATAGTATTAATAATAGGGGGGGATAAAATGGCAATACAATCTATTTCAGACACTTTCAGGGGCTGTGGTTTGGAGATAAACCAGACCGGCAACTTATTGGAGCTCCGGCTGGAGGGCATGGAGAAGCTGGTGGGGATTATTGACGAGAAGGAGAAGGTCTTTTACCTGCCATCTGGCGACCACATGGGGCACAGGCTGAGGGAATTGCCGCACATGCGGGCATTGCAGGTCTGGGACCTGTATGTGGAGGTTGGCGAGGAGCTGGAGAAGAACGGCTATCGGAGAAGGTACATAGTTGATTTCTGATATGGAACTCACTGGACAGCAGAGGGAAATAATCACAAGGCACGTAAGTTCGGGGACTCCTTTCCTGGAGAAGAAAGCCCTGACAAAGCTTGGCTTCAGCCGTGGAGGCACGCTCAGTTTCCATTCACAGCACGCGCTTGTGGCAGAAAGCGTTGCCCCTGATTTCAAGTATTCAGTAACCGCGTCCTATTCTGTCTCGGTGCCTAAAGAGCTGGTATCAGGCAGGGTCTACCAGACAAATGAGCTTGCCAGGGTCTGGCTGCAGATTAGCGGCGAGCTTGTCCCGGTAACATTCTACCCGATACCCAACCTTTTTTATATCCGGAACCTCTATGCAGAAAACAGGCTTTCTGACATTATCCATGTTGATGATGACCAGAGGGGCATGCTGCCTCCCTGCCCCATTGATGTGAGCTTCAGCATGGGGGTCATTTGGGGCCAAAAGCTGACTTCCTCGCTGCCAATCAACCATCCCCGGGCAGAGTCCATAATCTGGGAGTTCCTTTCAGCGGCTGACAGGCTCTTTGGGAACTACATGAAGCTTTCGCAGAATCCGCCCCGCAGCCCGGACAGGGACAATTACTATGATGAGATGGAAAAGCTGGAGAAGGGCATGATGCATGACCTTGAGAATGTCATGAGGTGGTGGAAGATGGATGTAAGGAAGTCCTATTGAGTTTCTTGCGAAGTTGGATTTTTATCGGGGAAGAGCCGCGAAACTTTATTAATGAGTTGCAGTGTTAGATAATGTCATGAAATGGGTAATCCTGTTCCTGTTAATGACTGCCCTTCTTTTTGGTTGTGCTAAACAGTGCAAGGAGTACTCGTACACAGAGTGCCCGAAGGAATGCGTGGTCTGCCCGGCTTGTGAATTCTGTAGCTCTGTGAGCTGCCAAAGCGAAGAAGCCTGCAGAGCAATCGGGTTCAACAGGAGCTGGTGGCAGGGGATTGAAGATAGGCTCAATAGCTCAAAATAAGGCAAGATTTAGTTCGTGGCCTGAGCGGGTTTTTTCTCAGGGAGCTAGAAACAAACATTGAAATGGCGCGGAGATGGGTCTGCACCATAATATTTAATAGATATGCCACATTCCTGAGTGCTATGCCTGAAAAAGGATTAAGAAAAATTATGAAGGGAGAAACCTGTCCACCTTCTTGGTGTCCTTACGCAAAAGGGGAGATGCCATGTTGTCGTTTGTGCCAACTTCTGGTAATAAAAAATGACGTTGACTATTGTAGTTACTTTATCAAAAAAGATTTCTAGGTGCAAACTCAATTGAATATAACTTCTTTTAGTTCGTGGCCTGATCTGGTTTTTTCTCCTGGGTTACTTGCTGCCTGTCAAAATGCTGGTAGTAAATGCGGATGACAAAATTACCAACCCCCGCAGCAGTGTATCTTTCGTTGCTAAATAGTAATTTTGGCTTGCCCTTGTACCTAACATAAATTTGGCCGATTACAGAACCCTCCTCGGGGATTATATACACTACGTGATCTTTATTAGACAATGGCCTAACCTCAACAACAGCTGAACCAGCCCCCGCGAGGTCAAATGAGGACTCAATTGTTTTTTGGATCTTTGTCCACAGTTTTGCTTCCAGGCCCTCTTTGGGCTTGAGGCCTATTTCTTTCATTTTATTGGGGTCTATTTCTACCATTTTATTTAACTACTATATAGTGGTTTATAAACCTTTTGATAAATTCAGAGCAGCAATAAGTCGTGGAGATTGTTTTCTGGGACGGGGTGGGGAGGCAGAGCAGCCCCGAGAAACGGTAATATTACATTTAATTTACTCTCTAGTGGTATTATAACACAAAGGTTTATATCAGGGCTTTTCTTTATTATTGATATACGGGGGGATAAAAATGGCTGATGACGGTTTTACGGTAACGCTCGATAGGAGAGAAGGCCAAAATGTCAAGGGGTTTGAAACAGGAAGCGCTGTTTTAAAGGGAAAACCAATTAATAAGAAAGGCTCAACAGGGCTTGCTGATTCTATTGAGGCCGTGCTCGATTCTGGTTTGATTCATGTTCCTACATATAGGCTGATTGGCGGCAGGGCTTTTGCCGGCAAGGACGATGATATATGGTCACACTATTATGAAAGCAGGGCTGAGCGCATCACTGCTTACGATGAGAAAGGGATTTTGGGCGCGCAAGGGGCTGTCTACACCATTGATATCCAAAATGGCGGGCTTTTTGTTTGGAATCCGCAAAGGATAAGGGAAGCAGTCAACGGTGGCAAGCTCGTTGATAGTGCTCTGCAATTAACCCCAGAGGAGATTGATAATCTTTTAGATGCAATTAATAGAAAGGACTACAATGGCTTGAAGCAGATTGTGCATGGCGGGGATGTTGCCTTTGCTGGCGACTATAAGGGATTTTTAGAAGCCTCTAAGTCGCCTGATTTCATAAAAGGGATGGATACCACTTATCTTGTTGTCAGGCCAGAAGTCGAAGCGATAAAACATCAGGATGTAAGCACAAATCAGAGATATGACCCTGATTTGGTTATTGCTTCTGGAGGAAGTGCCCCTTTAAGCAGGATGCTGGAGCAAGGGGGAAGATTTGGCTGGTGGCAGTTTGGGCCATGGAATTATGGTTATCAAGATTATAATTCGGGGCGAATAGTTTGGCTCGGCTTCGGCCTCTACAGCGGCGGTGACCGAGGCGGTCTTGTTGGCTACGTCGACCTCGACAAAAGTGGGCGCACAGTGGGGGTGGCGCAGGAGGCGCTTGACGCGTTCTATAAGAAGAAGTAAATTATCCGCAGAGAATGTATCTCAGCATGTGGGTATGCGGGCCTTCGCCGTGGGTTTCAGGCTCTTCCACAAGGCCGGTTTCAATGATTCTTGTTTTTCTGAAGTGGGCTTTCAGGTCAGCCTCTGTGAAATAATGGGATGGCCTGCCTGGCTTGCTCTCAAATGTGTTTGGCTCAATCTCTTTTCCCTTACCAAAGCTCTCATCCTTTTCTGAGAAGACCACGAAAAACAGTAATCCATTATTCTCCAGGGAGTTTAGGCATTTTTGGATGAGCGATTCCCGTTCCTCGGCCATGAAGAGATGCAAGACATTGAAGCAGTAGATTGCGTCATATTTGCCCTCAAGCTTGTCCAGATCTAGTGCTGACATCTCGAAAAAGGTTGTGGCCGGGTCAAATTCATTTGAAAGTTTTAGGGCTACGTCTGAGATTTCAATGCCAGTAACCTTGTATCCTGCATCTGAGAAGAGCCTTGTGTTTCGGCCGTAGCCTGCCCCTGGGACAAGTATTCTTTGGATAGGATATTTTTTGAACTGGATGAGGGCGTAAACTGCCGTATTGCTTGGGGCATCCCCCCAGATTTTTCCCTCTTTGGAGTACCGGCCGTTCCAGAAGGCTTTTTGGTCCATGTGAATATAGAATTAACCTCTAGATTTACTAAATTCGCACGTAATTGAGCAGCAGCTCTTACAGATATTTCCCCCCATTATTTCAGTTATTGCCTTTTTTTCCATTTTCAGCGTCGCTTTTTTAAACGCAATCTCAGGCCATGGCTGATAAGCACACCAACTATTCCTGCCGGGATGGTGTATAACAGGTTATATCCTGTGACTGTTCCAACCCCAACTATTAGAACCACAGCAGGGATAGCCTCCCACCATTCCACATTTTGTTTGGGTTTCATGCTTCCCGTAGACTCATTCTAACTATAAATACTTTTCTTAATGGAGAGGCAGCAACAATGGCGCAGCCCGGCAGGGGGATGTCCAGAGGCCTTAGCCGATGGATGCCAAGGACTCCGGAGAGTCTCTGAGCAGCCCCTACGGGGTACTCGGGGAGGAGAGAAATTGGTGCGCGTACCACTTGCTTTATTTTTTCTGTGAAAACAATTGCGACTTGTCGGTGTGCTTGTAGTAGACTCGGATAACAAGGTTGCCAACAGTCACTGATGTATACCTTTGGTCGCTGCAGTTCAGTATCGGTTTGCTGTCGGGTAGGATGTGTATCTGGCCTATTACCGAGCCCTCGTCTGGTATGATATGCACTGAGTATATTTTTCCAGACAATGGTCTTACCTCTACAACAGCTGAGCCTGCCCCGGAGAAATCAAATGTGGACTCGATTGTCTTTGATACCGTCTTCCAGAGTTTTGCTTCCAGGCCTTCCTGGGGCCTGATGTCGATTTCTAGCATGTTGTTGACTACTGCAAAATGATTTATAAGGTTTTTGATGGAATGGCAGCAGCAGCGCCCGCTGTTAAATGTATGCTCTAGTTGAATCAAGAATAAGTTTTATGGCCTTATATTTCTCTTCCATCATCTTCCTGGCCTCGGGCAGCGTCAATTTCTTCTTCCAGTCGTGGTCAAGTTTCTCATAGGCCCATTTGATGGCATCCTCAAAGCTGCTGTCTTTGCTGCGCAGGTAGAAAAAGACCGGGAAGACGTCAAAGTGGGCCATGGCATCAGCATTGGCGACAATCTTGGCAATGATTGTTCTCGGGGGGATGTCTTTGCTGCCCCGGTGAGATTCTATGCAGTGCTTCACCTCATCAATGACGTCTTGGGGGTAATTGTGCTCCTTCAATATTTTTTCAGCTTCTGGAACTCCGGTTATTTCGTGGTTTTCCGGCCCGAATTTTATTCTGCCAATGTCGTGGAGGAGAGCAGCCAATTCTGTTATCTCCTCATCCACTTTCAGGATTCTCGCCAGTTTTTTTGCGTAGCTCGCGACCGGGACAATATGGTATTTCCAGTCACCTTCCTCTGCTGCATTTTTTACTACTTGCCGGATTTTTTCTAGCATATCTGCAATAATATTTAGTTGAATATATAAAAGTAATTACTGGGAAGGTTTATTTTGGGGAACGCTGAGGCATCCCTGTGCAGAACGGTAGTTTTTGGGGCGCAGGGGGTAAGAGGGACAAGCTGCACGTTGAAATCCCCTATCCCCCCTTTCCAGTCCTTTTTGCACTGAACAGCCAGGCCCTGAGCCAGAGGGATACATTCACCAGGCTGATGATAAATTTGAAAGATGTATTAACAATGACTAAATGTAAATTACATATACATAATAAATACCGGTGATTATAAAAACAACCGCAACAGTTTTCCGCATCCAATATTCAAAAGCCTGCACCCTCCTCATCACCTGTCCAAGTTTAGAGACGCTCTTTACTAAAATGAATGAGAAGATTATGACTGGAAGACCTGTAGCGAAAGCAAATACTGCAGGTATAAATAAGCTATCTCCTGCCTTGATAGCAACAGGGATAAGCATGCCAAAGAAAAGAACGGCACTGAATGGGCAGAAAGCAAACGCAAACAATACTCCCAGCAGGAAACTGCCCAAAAAGCCTTTACTCCCCAACTTTTCTTTGATATGGTCCAATTTCTTGCTGCTCTTCTTCAAGTTGAATTTCACGATATCCAGCATGACAAAGCCCACAGCAAGGAGCAGTGGGCCTAGCAATCGCTCTCCATTCTTTTGCAAAAAGAATGAGATGCTCTGAATGTTTATTCCGAACGACACAATAAGCATCGCCACCAGGATATAGGTAAACATCCTGCCAAGAGTGTAAAGAAACCCTATGAGCAAGGTATGTCTGCTGTTATCCAGCCTTTTACTTGCATACGCAATTGCCGTGATATTGGCTGCCAATGGGCAGGGGCTTATTGCCGTCATTAATCCAATAAAAAATGCTGCAATAATTGGGATATTATGTGTTCCCAGCCCTTCCATTAGCGCCATTAACCCCATGTTAACTGAAATCCCCCGCAAACCTCCTATCAATTAGACCTTTAAGATAAAGCATGTAACCTTGCTTGTCATTAATCTTGTACCAGACATTTGTGTTCTGCTCTGGATGGAACCCATTGCCATCATATACTCCGATCCATAGCGATGAGCCAGTAGGGCCATATTTCGAGACAAGTTCAGCATTCCCAACCAGATCAATATTTATGGAAGAAAAAGTTATCCTCCCCCCCTTAAGTTCATTAGCAAAATATGTGTTTACGGTATCCTCTGCAAACTGTCCGACAGTCCTGCAGGAATAGCACTGCTGTGTTGCGTGGAAATGGATTACTTCGACTTTCTCAACACCCGCCTTTGCTTTGAGACCGTCATCTGCGCTACAGGCAAAAGGGTTACATGAATTTGCCGGATCCGTTGCTGTGCTTTTAGTGGCAATTGAGCATCCTGTTAATATCATCGCACAAAGCATTAAAATGATTGCGGTATATTTCATAATTCTTCCCCCTTAAATTTACTTCTTTGCTCCCAACTTACATTTGTCCCTCATTATAATATGAGATTGAACAAGTATCCTGTAAAGACAATCCCAATGCCAACAATGGCAGCAAATATCATGATAAGCCTTAGCTTCATGACTTTCCTCAGTATCATGAACTCTGGCAATGACAACCCTGTTACAGCCATCATAAAGGCCAGGGTTGTCCCGATGCTTACCCCTTTCTCAGTCAATGCACTGACTAATGGGATCACACCTGCGGCATTTGAATATAGCGGGATTCCGATAAGGGCTGCCAAAGGCACTGCATACCACTTCCCCGCACCGGCATATTTTGCAAGGAAATCCATAGGAACATACCCATGTATCCACGCACCCACCCCAATGCCTATCACAACATAAATCCACACCCTCCTTATGATATCTATGGCATAAGATTTTGAATAGTCAAACCTCTCCATGAGCCCCATTTTCCTCATCTTCAGCTGGGATTTGGTCTTATTCTGGTAGGCAAACTCCTCAACCAGGTTTTCAACCTTTAATTTCCCTATGATAATTCCAGAAATTATCGCAATAATTACTCCGCTTACCAGGTAAATTGCTGCAATCCTCCATCCGAACATTCCGAAGAGCAGGACTAACGCCACCTCATTTATCATCGGCGAAGCCACAAGAAATGAGAATGTCACCCCCAAGGGAACCCCTGCCTCGATGAACCCTAGGAAAAGCGGGATTGCGCTGCAAGTGCAGAATGGGGTAACCACGCCAAATAATGATGCCAGGATATTTCCTGCATATTCGCTTTTCTGTGACAGGATTATTCTTATCCTTTCTGGCGGAAGGTAGGTCCTGATGAATGAGACAGCAAATATTATTACAGCAAGAAGCATGAATATCTTGATTGTGTCAAATATGAAGAAGTTGGCAGCATTGGCTAGTAAGGTGCCCTTTTGAATGGAAAATATGGAATAGGTGAGCCAGTCTGCAAATAATTGGATTGGGGAGAATATGCCCATTTAGAGCCACTTCTTTATCTCGCTTATACTTGCAGCCCTGCCGTAACATTTCACTTCGCCATCAATTGCCAATGCAGGCACAGACAATACCCCGTATCCAATTATTTTGGCAATGTCGCTGACTTTTACTATATCTGCCTTTATCCCCATTTCTTTAATAGCTTGCCTTGCATTCTCTTCAAGCTTCTTGCAATTTGGGCATCCAGGCCCTAGCACTTCAATTTTCATCATCAATAATCTTTATCATTTACTGGCATGTGTTATTGCCTTTTCGGGGCATATCTTCTCACAGCCCTTGCACATGTCAACGCATGCTTCCCGGTTTTTGACAGAGGGCTTTCCGTCTTTTGCCTCAAAAACCCCATGAGGGCAGAAATTGACGCAGGTTAGGCATTCAACGCACTTGCTATAGTCAATTATTGGATACCAGTCTTTGGTCATTTTGACCTCTCTTCTCTGGTTTTCTCAATTAATTCCTTAACTTGCGCTTCAACTTCTTCGGTAGTCTTGTTTCTCACGTCAATGCCTACACGCTTAATATCATCAAACCCAACCGCTTCAAATGATTCTTTGAACATTTTCTTCTGCATGACAGGGTCGCAGCCAGCCACATATAGAATATCCAAATCTAAGCCCTTGAGTAAGTTTCTTAAGAACCTGTCACCATCATCTGCGCATAATTGTGGGTGAATCGCAGCGAATTCAACATTGAATATCTTACGTACCATGTTTGTTATCTCATATGCATTCTCCTTTGCAAATGACGGGCAAGTGCCCTGGCACACACAAAACAAAAATCCTTCCTTCATTTCAATTCACCCCTTATTAGCGCTTTACACATTCTCTTGCTTTGGGCTAGGTAAAATTCCATCTTGACAGTGGTTTTAAGCAGATTGTAATTTTTTATTGAACAGCCTGGCCCTGAGCCAGAGCGACACATTCACAAGGCTGATGAGCACAGGCACCTCAATCAAGGGCCCGATGACAGCTGTGAACGCCTCCTTCGAGTTCAGGCCGAAGATGGCGACGCACACAGCTATCGCAAGCTCAAAGTTGT
The DNA here is from genome assembly GCA_903915225.1 of uncultured Candidatus Woesearchaeota archaeon. GTDB lineage: Archaea > Nanobdellota > Nanobdellia > Woesearchaeales > B29-G15 > B29-G15. The sequence goes on along the minus strand of CAIWSB010000085.1, from coordinate 705 downwards.
TGCCCGAGGCATGGAATGCAATGGCAGCTGTCCTGGGGTAGTCATGGCTGACCCTCCTTCCCAGGTAGAAGGATGTGAAGAACATAATCACAAAGTAGAGGAGCAGTGGGATTGCGATGTGCAGCACATCCAGCGGCAGTTGGACAATCGTCTCCCCCTTCAGCGAGAACATGACAATGATTGTGAACAGCAGCGCAACAGGCGTGATAATGCCTATCTTCGGGATGAATTTTGTCTCATACCACTCCTTCCCCCGGGATTTTAGCAGGGCAAAGCGGGTGATGATGCCCCCGAAAAAGGGTATGCCCAGGTAGATGAGGACGCTCTGGGCCACCTGCCAAAGGGTTATGTGTATCGCAAACCCCTTCAGCCCGAACTTGACAGGCAGCACAGTCACGAAGATGTATGCAAATATGGAGTAGAAGACCAGCTGGAAGACCGAGTTGAATGCCACCAGCCCTGCAGAATATTCGCTGTCTGCCTCAGCCAGGTCGCACCACACAATCACCATGGCGATGCAGCGTGCCAAGCCTATCATGATTACACCCACCATGTACTCGGGGTAATTCCGCAGGAAGATGATTGCCAGCAGGAACATTAGGATCGGGCCGATGACCCAGTTCTGGATTAATGACAGTCCGAGCACACGCCAGTCACTGAAGACCCGGCCCAGCTGCTCGTACTTGACCTTGGCCAGCGGCGGCC
>CAIWSB010000084.1 GCA_903915225.1 uncultured Candidatus Woesearchaeota archaeon | reverse complement strand
TTGATGTGATTGAGGAAATGAGACTGCTGCAGCCCAGCTCAATGGTGCAGATCAGCAGCAAAACCCCGGATGAATTCCTAAAACGAGCTCTAAAGATAATAAAGACAGGCTATGGCCAGCCGTCTGTTTTCAACTCAGACGAGATAATCTTAGAAATGGTGCGGCAGGGCAAGAGCCTCGAAGATGCCCGTGAAGGGGGCGCTAGTGGCTGCGTTGAAACCGGCGCATTTGGCAAGGAATGCTACATACTCACGGGCTACTTCAACATGCCCAAAATACTGGAAATAACGCTCCACAACGGCTTTGACCCGAGAACTGGAAAAATGGTTGGCATTGGAACAGGTGATGCGAGGGATTTCAAGAATTTTGAGGAGCTGTTCAGCGCATTCCAGCAGCAGCTGAGGCATTTCATTGACATAAAGATAAAGGGCAATCTAATCATTGAGAGGCTGTATGCCGAGCACCTACCAGTTCCTTTCCTATCGCTCCTCATTGACGACTGTATCAAGAACGGAAAGGACTACCATGAGGGGGGAGCGCGCTACAACACCTCATATATACAGGGAGTTGGGCTCGGGACGGCGACAGATGCCCTCACTGCAATCAAGTATAATGTGTTTGACAAGAAAAAACTCTCAATGAGGGATTTGCTGGATGCAATGGCCAAGAACTTTGATGGCAACGAGATATTGAGGCAGTGGCTTGTGAACCGCACACCGAAATATGGGAATGACAATGATTATGCAGATAATGTCATGAAAATGATTTTCCAGACTTTCTTTGAGGTTGTTGATGGCCGGCCAAATGCCAAGGGCGGGTGCCACCGAATTAATTTGCTGCCCACAACCGTGCATGTCTATTTTGGCAAGGTCACTGGCGCAACACCTGACGGGAGAAAGGCAGCCGAGCCATTGTCTGAGGGGATTTCCCCTGTGCAGGGCGCTGACAGGAATGGGCCAACTGCTGTTGTGAAATCTGTGAGCAAGATGGACCACACACTTACGGGAGGAACGCTACTGAACCAGAAATTCACCCCACAACTGCTGAGCGATGAGGTTGGCATTGAAAAGCTTGGCAAGCTGATTAGGGGGCATTTCAAGCTGATGAGCCACCACATCCAGTTCAATGTGGTCACTGCTGAGACTTTAAAAGAGGCCCAAAAACATCCTGAGAAATACAGGGACCTTATTGTGCGGGTTGCGGGATACAGCGATTATTTTGTGAACATCGGCGAGGATTTGCAGAACGAGATAATCAAAAGGACTGAGCAGGGATGCTTTTAGCGGTTTCTTATTGAGATGTTTTCCTTGAAGGCAGCAACAACTTTACCAGCAACTGGTTCCGCCCAGTTGTAGCGGGTCAGGGCATAAAGCCCTGAGGCGCAACTGATATCAAATCTCAAGAGTTGCGAACCTTATCTTCCCCTGGCTCATCGGCGCCAATGTTGCTGCTATGAAAACATTGGGGCGCGACCCTCTGAATGATTAGATTTAAAAATTTCATTTGATTAATTATTCTTAGGCCAAACAACTGGGGGAAGTTGTTATTGGCCTTTTTTTAAAAAGTAAAGGGGGGGATAAGAATGGGGGATTTAAAACTAGTACTAAAGGGTGTTGCGCTCCCAGAGGAGTTCCAGGGGGGCCTAATAGTAAATGACCTGGCGTTTTCTAAGGACGGAAAGAAGTATGCTGCTGTCACAAAGGACGGGCTTGTGACAGGCGATGTGCCACAGAACGGGAAGTTCGAAGTGGATGGCACAAAGGTTGCCTACCACCAAGGCAAATACGGACATGCAATAAGGATGGAGAGCAAGGGCAAGACATATACAGAAGTAAAGGCAGGAAATATGCCCTTTGATCTGCCCCTGCTGCGCTTCAGGACCGGACACGGGTTTGACTCAGCGTTTTTCGGCAGGCCAAGACATTCAACTTTTGTGTTTCCAAGCTGGCTTCCGTGGGAATTGGAACTTGAGGGAGAACTAGAGGAAAATATCGAGAAGGAATACGCTAATGCCAAGAGCGTGAAGATAAGGAGCCAAGGCTACGACCTGGAGCTGGACGTTTCACCTGATTCCAAGGCATATGTTAAGGGAGAAATTGAAGATGAGCCCAGCTTTGAAGATGGGAAGCTCTCAGTAAGGAACCTGGAGGGCAAGGTGTCCATTCCTGCAGGTGCCGAGGTTGACATCCACGTGGGCGATGGGAACATAACCGGGCTCGTTGGGTACAAGGGCGTTATAAAATCCAACGGCGGCGACATCTCGCTGCTTATCACAGCACCTCTTGAGGTTGAGGTCAAGCCCTACGGGGGGGACTGCGAGGTTATTGGAATGGTCAACCAGGGCAAGGGCAAGCACGTGCCACCAGAGCAAAAGCCAGTTGGGAAGCTGTTTGTCCAGAGCATCGAAGGGGACACACACATAAACTACAAGAGCCCCGGAGAGCCAGCTGCTGCTCCTTCAAAATAAACCAATTGAGAAGCTTTTGCTTCTCTTTTTTTCCGTTATAAGAAAATATATAAGGTATATGAATAATTTCTCTTTCCATGGACAAGCTCTCTCGTTTCAGGAAGCTCTATGAGCTAAAGCGTGTCTACAGGCGCAATAGTGTTGGCAAGAGAAAAGAGAGCTCTGCTGAGCACACCTGGAGTGCCATGATGCTTGCTGATTTCTTCCTAAGTAGGATGAAGAAGAAAATCGACAGGCTGAAGGTGTATGAGCTGCTTCTCTATCATGATTTGGTGGAGATAGAGGCTGGAGACATCCCACTCCACCATGAAAAGGAACGAAAGGCCAAGAAAAAGAATGAGGCCAAGGCAATGGAGAAGCTTAAGGGGGAAATCCCGCAGGGAGGAAAATTCAAAACCTTGTTTAGGGAGTTTGAGGCAGGAAAAACAATTGAAGCCAGGTTCACCAGGGCCATGGACAGGCTTGATGCAGTAATCCACGAGGTGGATAACAAGCATGAATGGAAGGGGTGGTCCGAGGGAATGGTAAGGAGACTTCATGAGCCCGCATTCAAAGGTCTCCCAGAAGTTGAGGAATTCTTCGAAGAGATAATGGCCTTTCTTAAGCAGAACGGGTATTTTAGCCAGTGATTAATCACGAGCAATCCTAACTGCAGCTTGGAATCCTCTTAAGGAAATTATGCATAAACTTTAAATAACCCCTTCTGCTTTTTCTCCTCAATCCTGCGGGGGCGCGTTAAACTTTGCTTTGGCAAAGTCACTTGTCCCCGCTCACTACTTTCGCGGGGGTAGCAAAGTGGTCAAATGCGCAGGACTTAAGATCCTGTCCCTTAGTGGGTTCGTGGGTTCGAAACCCATCCCCCGCATTAATTTGGCTGGAAAAAAGAGGTTCAGTTTTTAGCCATAAAAGAACGCCAGGAGATCCACTGGGAAACGTAGGTTTTCGAGCTTAGAGTTATTCTGCTCTTTCGCATATGAAGAACCTTTTTAATAAGCATATGGAATCCAATTCCTGTAAAAAAGATAGCGTCGAATAGCTGCTGCGGAATTAAGCGGAGTGCAGATCTTTTTACTGCATTACCATTTCCATTTTTCAGGATATAATTGAAAATTATCCTCATTGTCCCAGTTACCGAAGCCAACTGAGCCTCGCTAAGGGCTTTTGTTCTAAGTACCATAAAATCATCGGTCCAGTAATCAAAACATGATTCTGAAATTGTATAATCATAAGCAGAGGAGTTTTCAAAGAATTCGGTACCAAAAAAGGGTTTAAACCCGAAGACTGACTCTAGGCAACCCATCTTGAAAAGCCTCGTCATAAGATGGAATGTTTCCATGATTGTACTCCAAGCTTCTCCTGGGATGCCTATCATAAAACTCACATTGGGGACAAGCCCCATTTTGAGGATATGCTGTAAATCTTCAAAGATTACTTTATCTGAAAAGTCCTTGCCCACAAGTTTCCTCAATTTCCTGGAACCACTTTCAACACCGACCAAAATGGAGGATATTCCCACGCGTTTAGCCCACTTCAACATCTCAAAATTGGTATTCTCCCCAATTCTAAAGTAAATCATAGAATTTCTTGGAAAAAGGAGACCCTCCCTAACCAAGAGTTTACACACCTCTATAAATTTCTCTGGTTCGTCATTCATTGTGCAATCAAGAAAATAAACGCGTTTCAAAATCCCCTTGCTCTTTATATTTTTAAATTCCTGAACTACGTTATCCGCAGACCGCCATCTAACTCCAGGGCCGCAGGTTTTGTGGAACAGGCAATTTTTACATGCATGTTTGCACCCCCTTGAACAAGTGAAAGGGGTTAAAGCTGAGGAATTGCTTCTCTGGGGGAAGGGAAGCAAATCCATGTTCTTCACCAACAAGAGTCCAGGCACCTCATGTATCTCCCCATCTTTCCTATAAACCAAGCAAGGTATAGAATCTAATGTGCCTTTACCCTTGGTGAGGTATTCAAGCAGCAAAATTAACTTGAGTTCACCTTCTGATTTAATTACGAAATCCACATGAGGGTTTTTTGCCAAGAACTCTATAGAATGGAAAGATACATGGGGCCCACCTAGAACAATGGGACATTGAGTGAATCTCTTTATTATCTTTGCCAATGCCAACACATAGTTAATATTAAACGAGAGGGAGGAAATCCCAATTAGGGATGGCTGTACTTCCTGAATCAGATTTTTAAGTCTTTCTGGCGAGTTAAAATCAAAGAGTGAAACAAGCTTTGTGCTGTACCCAACATGCCTGGCATAAGATGCCAAGTATCCTAGGGAGATATTATCGAAGCGTTTGAAATGTTGTGAATACTCTGTAACCGGGTCTATCAACAGCAAGTCACATTTTTGCCCCATATCTAGAGTTAGAATACTAGATGAATTAAATATCTTACCAAAGAAAGATTAAATGAAAAAATTTTACTAAGAACACTCACCTTGCTAACTTATACTCCTGCCCTTTCTCCATGACATGCACAGTCGCAGAGTCGTAGCCTGCCGCTATTATCTCCTGCTTCAGTGCCTCACATGCATCTGGCTCGCCATGCTTAATGAATATGCCCTTGAACTGACTGCCCTGTGTTGGATCGTGTATATGCTTCAGGTGGGCTATCATCTCAATTGCATCAGCATGCCCTGACAATCCACCCATTTTCCTCACATCGGCCTTGAGTGGAACTAGTATTCCATTGATATCTATCACCGGCTCCTTCTTCAGCATTAAATCAGCCCTAGTGCCGGGTGATGAGTAGCCTGTCAGCAGTACAATGTTCCTGGGGTCAGAGATGGTTGCCTGAAGCACAGACACGATTCTCCCCATGTCGCACATTCCTGAGGCTGCAATTACACCAATTGGCACATTTCCAACGCTCTCTTCAATAACCCTTTTTGTTTCATCATATTTATCATGGTGTTCCAGCTGCTTGAAGAAGAACGGGTTGTCGTTCCTCGACTTAAATTCCTCAAGAGCCTCTTTGTTTAGGTCCTCCTTGTGTGAGAGCATAATCCTGGCTACCTGGTCTGCCATAGGGCTGCTGGAGTAAAAACGCATGTTCTTTGGAAGCTTGCCTTCCTGGTAAAGGTTGAACAGGAAATACCACAGCATCTGGGTTCTCATGATGCTGAATGCAGGCAAGACAAGCACTCCACGGGTTTTGGCCACGTCTTTTGCAGCCTGCTCAAGGGTTGCGAGGGATTCCTCCAATGGCCTGTGCACCCTGTTTCCATAGGTGGCCTCAACCACGATGTAATCTATGTTTTCTGCAAAATAGGTCTGCGGCCTCTTTACAAGAGGTATATCTGCCACAGGGTGGTTTAGTATCTCGTAATCTGTCCTACCTAAGTCATAAGCAAACAGGATGTTAATCTCCTTGCCATCTTTCTTTATCTTGTATCTTGTCTGCGCAGCTCCTGGAATGTGGCCTGCCTGGTAGAACCTGACTGAAACCCCATCCCCTACGGGGATTTCCTTGTCGTATGAATAGCCCGGGTGCTTGCCGTCTTCTGAGCCAAACATGCCCATTGCCTTTACAACATCTTCACTTACAAATTTTTTCTGCTTAAATGGAATAACTTGACCTTCCCTTGGCCCTGACCTAAATTTCCTACCGGCAACCATCCTGTTATATATAATTGGACCGCTAACCTGCTGATCGAACTGGAGATGGGCAATTGCCGCAGTCTGCTCCGTTGAGTATATTCGGCCTGCAAAACCAGCTGCAATCAGGTCTAAGGTTTTCCCAATGTGGTCTGCATGGCCGTGGCCAAGCACTAAGTTAGAAATTTCAGATGGATTGAAAGTGAAAGAGGGCTTTCCGTTCTCGTTCTTCATGTCGCTCCCTGCCTCAAAGAGATAGGTTTTTTCGTCAACCTTAACCCTCAGCATGGAGCCTGGAACCTGCTTTGCAGCACATTCCTCAATTATGCTAACAAGCCCACCTCTTTCTTCTTCGGCCATAGAGAGAAGATATTAATTCCCCCTTATAAACTTTTCGCTACGGTCAGATAGTAACAAAACTGGAAATATGGCGAAAATAAAGTTGAAAGCAATCCCAAACTCCGTCCAAGTTTGCTTTTACCCAAGATTGGAAGTTAAGGCTATATTTACCCCATAACCTCCCTGTCAGTTAGGGGAGCTTCATTTTTAGTTTCCTCCTTTTTGGGTCTAACATAAGTGTCCCCATATACTGGCACATACAAAAACTCGCCCTGCATTCTGTATTCCTCTTCAAAGTAGAGCTTGCTGTGCCCAAGCTCTCCTCCAATAAATTTAATGCCCTTTGGCACCAAAACAGATATTGCAGATACCCCATAAAGTGGGGTTAACTGAAAGTCATTGGTTGCAACAAACATATTGATTCCCGCTTTAAACCAAGGGATATCAAAGTATTGGGTGGGGTCATTGCCATGCAGCATATATCCGGTTAGCCAATCCTCGTAATCAAACTTGCTGCCAACCCTAAGTTTCCCGGCGAGCATTGATTTTGCCTTTTCATCAAGTAAATCAAAGCCCCGGCGCTTATCATTGACACGGGCCTCAAGCATCATCCTCTCTGCCTTCATTTCAGACTTGAAATCCTCGAGCCGCCACTCAATGCCTTCCTTTTTCCACATTCCCCTTCACCTTATCAGCATTAACTGCATTCTTCAAATCCCCGTGAAGAAGGTAGCCCATCACCACGTTGGCCATCTCCATTGCTGTCTTCTCCTGAGCCTCATGGGTCGAGGCGCCCAAATGAGGAGTTAAAACGACTCGTTCATGCTCTCTAAGCTTGGATTTAAACTGCTCGCCCTCTTCCTTGGGCTCAGACATGTAGGTGTCAATGCCTGCCCCGGCAATCTTGCCCTGTGTCAAGGCCTGGTAAAGGGCAGCCTCATCAACATTCTCCCCCCTGGAAACATTGATCAGGTAAGCAGTTGGTTTCATCAGTGCCAATTCATTTGCGCCAATCACAACAGAATTTCCGCCTGTATGGATGCTCACATAATCTGATCGCTGAAGCAAATCCTTCATGCTGACAAACTTAATCCACTGGTTTCTCTTTGGAAGGACGTCGTAACCCAAAACCAACATGTCAAAGCCTGAAGCAAGGTCTGCAAGCCGCTGCCCGACTCGCCCGCAGCCAATTATCCCGAGGGTTTTATCAGATAGCTCAAACCCCTCATACTCCTTCTTTTTCCAGAGGCCGGAATGGAGAGTTGAGTTTGCCATTGGGATGTTCCTTGAAACAGCAAGCATCAGCCCAAGTGCAAGCTCAGCAGCTGCATTTGTATTGCCCCCGGGAGCTATCTTTACCAAGATTCCATATTCGCTGGCTGCTTCCACATCAACATTGTCATAGCCGACCCCTGCACGCCCGATTATCTTCAGGCTGTCCTTGCCGGCCTTGATAACATCACGCGTGACTTTTGTGGCTGCGCGAACAATCAGCCCTTCAAAATTAGAAATATCCTCCAGCAGTTCACTGGGCTTTCTTCTTTTGTCATCAACTTTAATCCCTGCTTTCTCAAGCAGCTCAATCCCCTCTTTTGCTAGCTTGTC
>CAIWSB010000083.1 GCA_903915225.1 uncultured Candidatus Woesearchaeota archaeon | reverse complement strand
GGGAGACAAAATGAAAAAGAAAAGATGGGTTCCTAGAGTTGGTCAACACTATTTTTATTTTTATATAATGCTCAACCACAAAGGGTCTTCAACTGAGATATTGATAAACGATGCACATAGGCTTGAAGAAGAAACGGAATCCTGTTTTAGAAATAACTGCTTTAAAACAATGAAGGATGCCGTTGCTGCAAAGGGAAAGATAGAGAAAATTTTGGGGGCTTGAAAATGAAATCAAAAAGATGGCTAAACGTTTACGCAGATGGTTTCACAGGACTGGCTTGCACATCGAGAGAGGAAGCGGATACTTGGGCTAAAACTGTGCACCCTATGAATAAGGATGGAAGTGTCTCCTTAGATACAAAGAGAAGGTTGGCGGTTATAACAGTTGAGATTGAAATTAACGGCGGCTTTGTAAAAGTAGTCGCTGTGGAGAACCTATGATTAGGATGCTCAAGGCACTGATGTTTACTCCGAAGGCTGAGCCCGTGCTGTGCTGTCCGAGGTGCAGAACTAGATTTAGCGAGTGGTTTGTTAACTCAAGGTGTAAGATGTACTGCTTCCCTTGTGCCGGTGTTTCCGAGGCTGACTCAACCGAACTGAATGAGGATAACGGGGTGTGGCTATGAGTGAGAAATTTCTATTACCGTCGTTTGAATTGCAAGATGTAAAAAGGTGTCGTGGATGCTATGCCTATCATGCAGAGCTGAATAAGTGTAAGTCTGCCAATAGGGGTATTGGTCTTGTTGACATCAATGGGAGTTTTCAGGCTGGAATTAGACAAGATTGGTGTCCCCTTACTGAAGAAATAAAAGAGGGCAGGATAACCAGTGGTGAGGTTAAGTTAGCCCTGAATCGGATTGAGTCGTCATTCATAATAGAAGCACTTCACATTTCTGTAGAACAGGATGAGAACGTTATGAAGTTATTTGCGTGGCTGAAAAAAGAATTTGGGCTTGAAAAGGAGTTGGATTAGTATGGGTTTTGATAACGACTATGGGATAACATCCATTAAAAGCAATAAGATGGAAAGTCTAAGTATAAGTTGGGAGTCGGATAGCCAGCGTTCCCCGTCGTATCCAGTACTTCTTTACACCCCTCTTGTAGTAGATAAGAATACACATTATCATATCCCCCTTACAATAAAGCAGACCCAAAAGCTTAGGGACTGGCTGACAGCTTTTTTAGAGGTTGCTGAGGGGCGTTTATGAAAACACATCCAGACGACTCCGCATTTGCTGCTGGAGCCTGCAACGGCTTTACTCATGGGCTCTCAAAGAGAGAACTCCTTGCTGCAATGGCGATGCAAGGGACATTATCGGCGGATACCCGCAGAGTTGGGTCCCCATGTGAGGTTGCTCACCACGCTGTTAAGATGGCGGATGCTTTAATTTCAGTGCTGAATGTGGAGGGGGAGAAAAATGATTGAGCTAAAAGGGAAGTATTCTAGCGCAAAAATATTCGTTGATGATGTTGAAGAGTCAGCCATCTCACAGATACTAGGTGTCCTTAACTCCGTTGTTAGCGAGGG
>CAIWSB010000082.1 GCA_903915225.1 uncultured Candidatus Woesearchaeota archaeon | reverse complement strand
TGGAACAGAATTCAAGCAAAAGATGCGGGATGTAATAGTTGCAAGCTACAAACAGCCACAAGTAACCAGCTCTACACCCACTGCTTAGAAACCTTTTTATATTAAATAATTAGAATAGCGAGGCATGAACCGAGCATTGCTCATCTGCCTCCTATTCTTACTTTTTATTTCTCAATCAAACGCTTACATGGGCTGTTGCATAAATCCTCAGCAGGGGGCATGCAAGCAGATGGATTCTGAGAGCTGCTGCCCAGCAACGTACGAGCCAGGGAGCATTCCGGAATCACAGGGAGAATGCCTAAGCTCATATTTCTACAAGAGCGATGATGACGCAGCCTGCGCGCTGCTGCCAAATGACGGCCGTGCTGAGAAGTGTCAGCAGGGGTGCTGCTGCATGCACAGCCGGGTAAATGAGGGTGCAGATATTGTGACCGCAAAGCAATCACACAACGTTGAATGCCAAGGTCCTGGCTTTTACTGGGAAAGGGATTTCCGAAGCTGCGACAAGGCATTCTGCGAGTCCAAGTTTGGAGTCATAGCTAAAGCGAGTGATTTTGATAAAAAGAAAACCACAACAACCCTTAGTGATGAAGAACCAACCTCCGAAGAATCAACTACGGCAACATCCATTGGGGAACTTACTCAGGTACTAAACCCAGCTGACACATCAAAATATCCAGACGACAAATGCGCCAGGCAGGGTGGAATTTGCAGGCGGGGTTTCCTGCGCGGAGGGATCCTTGCTGCAATTGGGCTTGTGCCCTGGTGCGATGAGGGCGAGAACCGGATTGGTAATCAGTGCGGCGGGCTCAAGGCATGCTGCCAACCTGCGCCATCTGAACCCCTTAAACCAATGTCCTTTTCAGATACCTCCTATCAATTAACACTCTCTCAGATATTCACAGGAAGTTCAACCAAAGCCATCACATTTGACGTACCTCAGGATGGGACCTTATTTTACACAACGAATATACTGGATTGCTGGTTTCCTATCAAAAAGGGAAACTCAAGGGTTTACTTGAACTCAGTTCCAATTGCAGCCTTGGACCAGGGAGAGGATTCAAACCAGATAAGCGTCAAAAACGGAGATAAGGTTTTTGCCATAATTGAAGGCAACTTTTTTTTGACTCAGTTTTTGTTTTGCTGGAACAGCAGGGTGAACTTTGACCTTGTCTTTGGGACTTCAAGCGGAAAAGGCCTTGGCACAGATATAATTCTAGAAGAGTTTGTGCATGGGTTTCCACTCTCTGCCTACGTTGGTGAGGCATCTGATGAGCCAATAATTGAGTGCTCAATCGATTGGGGAGACGGGAATACAGAATCTGTTCCAACCCCCCCACAAGGCCAAATCCATTCCCTGGAACATGAGTATGCAGAAGCACTCACCATTGAAGCAGATATCAAGTATTCGTGCAGAACAGAAAACCAATTCAGTGAATCCACTGGAAGCATCTATTCGTCTGTTGAGTGCATCCATAGCTCGGATTGCGAAGGCAAGTCACATGATGTTGAATGTGCAGGCGGCGACTGGTCCTGCAGCTTTGATTCCTGTGTTTGGGATTGCCCTAATATTTGTGACACTGATTCTGATTGTGCTGAACAGCAGCCAGTGAACAATTGCAAAGGTGGCTTTTTCTCTTGCCAAGAAAACCAATGCATCTGGAATTGCGATAATAAAGAGGGTAATCCGGATAATGATAACATTGAAAACTCACCAGATACTGGAGGAAACAACCAAGCCTTACTTAACGACGCGACCGACAAATGCCTGTCCTACTGCCAAAGTGAAGATGCTGCAGTGCAGGCAAACTTTTTCAACATAAACATAGAGCTGGAGCCAGTGAAGGACGAGCTTGGACTTGAAGGCACCAGCTGCCTATACTTACTTACTGATATAAGTAAATGCTCAGAAAGTTTCAAAACAGGATTCAACCAACTGGGAGAATGAAAAAAGCAGTAATTAGCTTAATCATAGCCCTAACATTGGGCATGGGTATTGTATTTGCAGCCTGCGAAACCGGACAGACCCAGTGCTCTTCTGATGGCAAGTATATTCAACTCTGCTTCAATGGCGTATGGGCTCCGTTCTTCAAAGAGTGCAGCTCAGGGTGCACCACAAGAACAGGGGTTGCCACATGCGAAGAGGAGCTACAGAGCGGCTGCTGCCAACACCACTGGTGGTCTTTCATGAGCGGATGCTATCTCACCACTGGTGGTTGCGATCAGGGTTTTTTTGATACTTACCATCAAGGGAATTGCTATGACGTTGAGGCCTGCCTAAGGGAGAATCTTAAGCAAATTAATGTGCAAATAGAGCAACTCGCAGGCTCCCAATACAGGGTGAGCGTCGAGTACAATAAGGAAGTCGTGATAATTGTAGTGGGGGCAGGCTCAAAAGTCCAAGTGGCCACTGGCCCCAGCGGAAGCAAGTATGTGGGGGTTACACCAGAACTTGCAGCTGGCCAATACACCATAACCATCTACGATGGGCTCACCAAGATTTACTCAACAGCATTGACCAGCCAAGGTGAGCAGAGCACGAGCCAGGAATTTATTTACTATGTTATTCAGCCGGGGGACACACTCTCCAAGATTGCCCTATATTTCCAAGCACAAGGCGGAGTCTTTGAACCAATCACAGTTGAGCTGCTGATGGCATATAACAATCTTCAAAACTCGGTTATCATCGCAGGGGCTAAACTGAAGATACCAAAGATTGATGTCACGCGCGAGGTGAGCATGCTGGCGGATTCCCTCAATCCCTCAAGCATAAATGCTAGGCAAGCCCCGGTATTCAGCCAGAATTATTTGATGAGCAATGAGGAGTTCCTCAATTATCTTTCAATAAACGCAAATCAAATAGAGAATTATATAGTAAACAAAGGTTATTGGTGGAAAGACCATACCTTACCCAGCGGAGCCCGCTTAAGTGACACAATTGTCAATCTGGCACAGGCCCAAAGGATAAACCCACTGCTGCTGCTAGCCAAGATACAGAGCGAGAATAGTGCATTAGCTCAGCCCCTCACAGAAGCACAAATGGTAAATCTGTTGGGATGCAAGGAAGACGACCCAAGCTGGGCGGGCTCAGAAAATCAGTTGAGGTGCGCAGCCTGGGACCTAAGGCGATTGTTTGAGGAAGGCTATATCTATGAGATTATCGGAAAAAGCATACCTGCAGTCACTGTATCTGAGAACAAGCCAGCAGTCACCAGTTTTGATGTATACCCAAGAAACGCTGCCACTTACGCTTTATGGCACTATACCCCATGGACATGGGTTTACCCGCCCAGCGCTGGCGGGAATATCCAATTCATCACGGTCTACAGGAGATACCGAGGAGACCTCCTCGGTTAGTACCACAAGCTTTAAGTATATCGGGGGATTCCAAAGGAGAATCATTTAATGGGTGGTGTTTATGGCTAAGAAGAAGAGTAAGAAGAGTATCATTCGGAAACCGGTCTTCATGGCTTTGATTGGACTGGCTATTGTTGTCCTACTGGGAGTTGCTTTCATTCTGGTGAGGCATTACTTGCCAAAAGGGACTCAGAGTGAGATTGTTGCCACAGTCAATGGCGAGCCAATCTACTATTCAGAGATTCAACAGATTAAGGATCTAATATCAAAATCACCTGTAAGTGGTCAGATTCCAAATGATTCTGTAATTCTAGATCAACTGATTAACAATAGGGTCCTTCAGCAGGCAGCCAAGGCGAAGGGATTGAGTGTAGGTGAGAAGGAATACACCGACACCATGACTGCATACTTCACCCAGACACAAACCACTGAAGCGGACTTCAAAAAACTTCTGGAGCAGCAGAATGTCTCATTTGACGCATTCAAGAAGGACATGATGGAGAGACTCCTCATATTGAAATACCTCAACGTTACCCTTACTCCTCAGATTGACCTTTCTGAGGCAAAGCTCAGGGCGTATTTTGATGCAAACAAAGCCAGCTTCAAGGTCCCTGCAAAGATACACGCGGCCCATATTATCGTAAACTCCAGCGAAAAGGCTCAAACCATCCTGGCTGAACTAAAAGCTGGGGGCAACTTCTCTGTGCTTGCTAAGAAATACTCTTTCGATTCCTCTGCACCAAATGGGGGAGACCTCGGCTGGTTCCAAGAGGGCGATTTGGATGCCACATTCTATCAGGCAGCATCTGCTCTTGATGTGGGAAAGATTTCAGGGGTTGTAAAGACACAATATGGTTACCACATTATCAAGCTACTGGACAGGAGCCTCCCCAGGGATATGACCTTTGATGAAGCCAAAGCAGATATTGAAAGCCAGCTAAGGCTCCAGCAGCAGAACACACTGCTCCTAAAGGACCTTGCGGACTTAAAGGCCAAAGCCACTATCAAAACAATGCTGGTGGCTAAACCGGCAGCAACTACAACAAAACTCGCCTCATTTGACGACAAAGGTGGCGATATCTGCAAGGAGAACGGCAAACCAATAATAAGGCTCTTCACCACATCCACCTGCCCGCATTGCCTTTGGGTTAAGGATGGGTTTGATAGTGTCGTCAAGGACTATGTGGATAAGGGCAAGATTGCCGCTTACCACTGGCAGCTGGATACGGGGGATGATCTCCTGACTCCAATTGTTGAAACCGCAGTCCCAACTACCGAGAAAGACCTTTTCACCAAGGTCAACCCTGGGCGCGGTGTTCCAACATTTGTTTTTGGATGCAGATATGTCCGAATTGGCAACTTCTACGAGGGCCAGAACGATATTGCCAAGGAAAAAGCAGATTTCAAAGAGGTGATTGATGCCCTCTTGGCCCAATCATAGAGAGGAAATAAAAATGGAAAATGGCTACAAATGCGATAAATGTGATAAAGAATTCCCAACAAAAAGTGCCCTGCATAACCATGTGAGGAAAGCACACGGGACTGCAGAAGAAAAGCCGAAGGCTGCCAAGAAGAAAGGAATGCCAAAACCAGCCATGTGGGCAATTGGCGTTGTGCTGCTTGGAGTAATTGCCTTTGTCATATTCCTAGCAATGAGGGGAGTTGGCCCAGTAACCCCAACAACAACCACAATCCCTTCATCTGGCGGTGATTTGCCTGCAACTAATGCTATGATTGTGCTAAACGACAAGCGCTGCACAAGCTGCTCAGTTACAAACATTTTAAGCCAACTCCAAGGGATTTTCCCGAAGCTTACTGTAAAGCAGCTGGATTACAATGACGCTGCTGGTCTAAAACTCTACAAAGACATCAATATTACGTACCTGCCAGCAATAATGTTTACTGACGACGTAAAGACCAACGCTAATTTCAGCAAGATTCAGAATTACCTGGAACCTGCTGGAAAGTATCTGAATTTGAGGATAGGCGCTGCCTATGACCCAAATCCTGAAATCTGTGACAACGGCAAAGACGACAACGGAAACGGCCTGGTTGACTGTGCAGATGCAAAGTGCACAACGCAATATACTTGCACTATACTAAACAATAAGCGCGCCAAGCCTCTTGTTGAAGTCTTTGTCATGAGCCACTGCCCATTTGGAACGCAAACTGAAAAGGGTTTGCTCCCTGTGCTTAAGCTGCTTGGTAACAAGATCGACTGGAAGGTTAGGTTCATTGACTATTCCATGCACATGGAGAAAGAAGTAATGGAAGAATGGGCCCAGTACTGCATCCAGAAGGAGCAATCTGATAAGTATTATGATTACCTTGTTTGCTTCATGGAAGCAGGTGACGGCGCAGGCTGCCTCACAAAGGCTGGCATAGACACAACTAGGCTAGGAACTTGCAAGACCGCAGCTGACACAGAATTCAAGATTCTGGAGAACTGGAACAACCAAAGCCTCTGGACCAAAGACAACCAAGGTAAACCCCAGTTCCCTCGAGTGTTTATTGACAAGGCACTAGATGACAAATACGGCATCCACGGCTCGCCAGGGCTAGCTATTAATGAGGCTCCAGTTAATGTGTTCAACCGTGACGCTGCCTCATTGCTGAAGATGATTTGCCAGGCCTTTGCAGTGGCACCAGCTGAGTGCTCGCAGCAACTCTCATCTGCTGCTCCATCGCCCGGCTTTGGATATGCCGCCAGCCCAACCACAGCCAGCAGTAGCGGAGCCTGCGGATAAATTTTTTTAGAATTAATGGGGGCTTTTGCCCCCCTATAAAATTATTAAAAAATGATTTTCTTCTCAGAGTTCATCTGCCACATATAATGCAACTCTGCTCTTGCCAACATCGGCCTTGAGTTCGCGTCCAACGACGCATTTAACATTGGCTTTTCTGGCCAGCATTGCAGAATCCTTGTCGATTGGCCCATCCATGACAATGGCAAACACCTTTGATTCAAGGTCTTTAAGCGAGGCAGAAAGCTCTGACAGTGGCACTTTTCCCATGACCTTCAGTTTCTCATCAAGCAGGAATGCCCCTCGGCTGCCAATAAGCTGGTCTGCCATCTCCTTGAACCTGGTCCTGTCCACGTCTGAAAGGAAGAATGTTTCCCCAACAGGCACGCTGATGTCCTTTTCCTCTTCCCTCTTTATTGGTTTTTCCTCCTTCACAGCAACAGATGGTGCTGCTTTGACAAGCTTTGGCTTTGGCTTCTCAGATTCTTCTGGGCTGCTGCTGAGTGCTGGCTTTGACAACCCTTTGTCAAGCCTGTACTGGTCAATTGTGACCCTGCTGCGGAGTGCCTTGTGTATCTCTTTCTTGGCCATCTCCTCAACTTCCTTGCCATCTGGAGCTTTTGACACGTAATCTATTTCAGCTACTTCCATGAGCTCCTGGATTATCAAGTCTCCGCCTCTGTCTCCATCAACAAAGGCAGTTACTATCTTGCCCTTGGAAAGCTCCTTTATTGTCTCAGGGACATTTGTGCCGTTCATGGCAATTGAATTCTTTATGCCATGCTTCAGGAGGTTGATAACATCTGCCCTACCCTCTACAATGATGATTTCATCGCAATCATCCAGATTGGGTCCAGCGGGTAGCCTCTCACGCCCATAATTGGTGAGCTCCATAACACGCACAGACTGGGCGACTTCGTCAGCTATCTCTTGGCTGTCTGGCAATGACTTGTCGAGAAGCTCCCTGAGCAGCTCTTTTGCCCTGGTTATGACATACTCCCTCTTGGAGACTCGCACATCCTCTATTGAGTGAACCCTAATCTTAGCCTCGCAGGGGCCAATCCTGTCAATAACTTCCAGAGCTGCCCCAACAATTGAGGTTTCTGACTTGTCCAGGCTAGAAGGTATTTCTATGCTGCCATTGGTTTTTCCGGAGCTGGTTTCTACATTTACCTCAATCCTGCCTATGCGGCCGGAGCGCTGAAGCTCCCTAAGCTCCATCTCAGCGCCGAGAAGCCCTTCTGTCTGGCCGAAAATGGCTCCGATAACATCTGGGCGATCAACAACGCCACTGATGTTGATTGATGCATGAATGATATATTTCGCTGATACCGGGGATATTTTTCCCATCGGAATCTACCTCCATCTCGTTTGTTTCATATCCGCGAAGAACAAGCAAATTTACTCAGGTGATTTCCAAAAATGGATAATGAATTGTGTGATCATGATGCTTGCCTAGTGAATATGAAATGAAGCCCGCACCACTAACCTCTAAGCTCATGGCTTGATTAGCTCGTAAGCTCCCTTAGACACTCTCTTGTGTCGGGCCATTTCTCATAAATGATTGGCTGTTTAAATAGTTTTTGGATGGTCTAATTTTGGGGGTTTTTTGGACGGTAATCCGGCAGGTTTTTATTTTTCGGGCAATTACTAACTTGGGGGGGATTAATATGGACTCTAGAAAAACCTATGGGGAATATTGCGCATTTTTGGACACAATAGTTGAGAAGCACCAAGCTGCAAATAAAGAGGACAAACGCCTAAGAATCTCATTTGGAACTGACTTGCCAAGCTTTGTTGTTTCCCAGCTGGCAGGAAAACAAGGCTCAATTCGCCCTGAGCTTCTGAATTTAAACAAGAGAATAATTGATGGTTGCATGAATTGTGGCAAGCTTCCAAGTGACAAGTCGTATCTATATGGGGCAGCCCTGTTTTCCCGATTTTATGGGATTCTCGCCTATAATAAAGGAGAGGAATCAAAAATTGAGTGGCCATCTGAACTTAGCCTTGATGACTTAATCAAGAGGGAGCCGCAATATATCCTAGAGGAAATTCCCAAAAAAGATTGAGGATCATCGAGGAAAGATTTATTCTTTACCTTAATCCACAAAAGTTATTTATAAACTACAAAGTGGGCGAATTAAATAAATCTTTTAAGCAAGCCTTACATTTCTTCTAGCGATGAAACAAAAAACGCTGCAAAATAGAACCCATCTGATTCAAAGGCTGAATAAGCCAATAGGATCTCCAAATCCATTTTCTTTTGGTGGCGGATATGCACATGGAGGATTGAATAGGAACGCCGCTGAGTTGCTGTCCAAGATTTGGGATTTTGACTACATGGGGTCTGCCGAGTTTGAGTGGGGTGCAGTCCCAGCGGCTTTGGAAAAAATAAGGGCATACAGCATGGCAAACAGAGCCAGCACGGGCATTGTCCCTGGAGTGGGGGATGCTTATCAGCCTCCTAAACATGTTTACTATGTGTGCGAAAAAGGGCTTGAACAGTCGGTTCAACAGGTGATTACACAGCTGGCTGAGAACGAGAGGGAATTCAACCTTAAAGAATTCTGCGGGTTAAGGGAATCTTTAGAGGGGAAAGAGTATTTCAATCGAATTCGTGGCTGGCTGGAATTGGACAATGGTTTCATGTTCTTTGTTGATGAGCAAATGTACAGAAATACCCTGGAGATGTTTGGAATAAATCTCCAAAGCTCTTCAGGAAGCAGCCTTAGCGACCGAGTAAAAAAGTTCTTGGAAAAAGTTTTATAAAGCAACCGTGGGTTTAATATCCCCATGGGCAAGATCGGCAAGGAGAAGTTCAAGACTTTTGGCGATGTGTTTGACAATTTCACCCTCGCCAACCTGGTGAGCCTTTCACAGAAGGGATGCTTTCTGGAGGGAACACTTAGCACTGGCAAGATTGGTAAGGAGGCAAATATCTTCTTTGCAGAGAACGAGCAAGGTGAACGGGTCTGCCTTAAGGTTTACAGGCTAGAGACTGCCAACTTCAATCGTATGTACGAATACATCAGGTCAGACCCAAGATTCATAGGTGTTCTGCATCGCCGCCGTAAGGTCATTTTCGCCTGGGTTCAGCGTGAGTTTAGGAACCTTCTCATAGCTGCTGATGCAAAAATGTCTGCACCAAAGCCAATTAAGTTTCTCTCCAATATTCTGGTAATGAGCTATATTGGTGGGAAAGATGAGCCCGCGCCAATGCTAAAGGACGCCCCGCCAAAGAATCCGGAAGCCTTTTTTCAGAAGACCATTGAGAACATGAAAGCGCTGTTCCAAAAGGGTTACACCCATGGCGACCTGTCCCGGTTCAACATCCTCAACCACCGGGAACGCCCTGTTTTGATAGATTTCTCCCATGCCACCATGAACACAAACCCCTTGTTCAATGAACTCCTGGAGCGGGATGCCAAGAATATAGCGCTGGATTTCTGGCAGTATGGCGTTAAGACCAGCAAAGAAGACATATTAAAATTCATTAAGAGTTAAACTCCCGCACATATTCTAAAAAAAATAAAAAAATCTCCATTGCCGGTTTTCCCGGCAATGAAGACAAATTAATTGCCTTCATTTGAACTCAAGTGTTGGTTGGGGGTGGTTGGTCAATGAAGGCAGAGAACGAATATGCCTCTACTTCAGGATCTCTATTCCCAGGTCATCGTCCAGTTCCCTTGATTCAACTCGGGCCACTGGCGTCTGGGACCTGCCCAGGATCCATGGTGATTTGACACCTGTCATGATAGTCATGACAGTTATCTTTCCTTTCATGTCCTCCCTGATTCTGGCGCCCCATATAACGTTGGCGTCCTCATCCAGGGAGTTTGTGACTAGCTCACCAATCCTGTTGATTTCATCGAGCGTCATGTCCGGGCCTCCGCAAACGTGGATTAAAGCCCCAGTTGCCCCCCTGTAATCAATGTCCAGGAGTGGGTTTGAGAGTGCACTGTGAACAGCCTCCTCAACCCTGTTGTTGGTGTCTGATGAGCCCACACCAATGGCAGCAACACCGCCGTTGGTCATAATTGCCTTTACATCTGCATAATCCAGGTTCACCAGGCTTGGGATTGCAATTGTCTCAACAATTCCCTTAATCATGGTGGCAATCAGTTCGTTGGCCACAGCAAAGGCTTGCTGGACTGGCAAATTACCTGCAATCTGGACAAGGCGGTTGTTGTCTATTACAATAACAGTGTCTGAAACCTGCCTCAGCTGCTGCAGCCCGTATTCCGCCTTGTCAACCCTTGCCCTTTCAATCTTGAAAGGCATGGTCACTGTGCCAATCACGATGGCATTTGATTCCTTAGCAAGCTTGGCAATAACAGGTGCTCCACCTGTTCCTGTTCCGCCTCCCATGCCTGCGCAGACAAAAACCATGTCTGCCCCCTTAAGGGAGTCCTTGACTTCCTGCAGTGACTCTTTGGTCGCCTCAGCACCTCGCTCAGGGAAGCCACCGCATCCAAGGCCTTTTGTGCAATCCCTGCCCAGCAGGAATTTTTTATCAGACTCACTTATGTTGAGATGCTGCTGGTCTGTGTTACAGGCAATAATCTCAGCTCCCTTTATTCCCTTCTTGTAGAGCCAGGACACCATGTTGTTGCCTGCACCGCCGCAGCCAATGACCTTGATGTTTGCCTGTCCTATATCCATTTCTTCAAATTTGTTTTCGTAATTTTTGTTCCCCACCACAAAATCCATTTTCTTTACCCCCTTTTTGCAGTTATATTTTTTATCGTAATATATAGTTTGGAAAGTATATTTTACAGAACCAAAATAATTAAATAAGCGGTTTGTAACTCTTTCCTTTAGAACAATTCAACCTTTTCCAAATAACCCAAAAACCCAATTGATTTAACCCTTCCAAGGTTAAATCAGAACAATTTTTCTTAGCTTAAAAATTTTTTCCAAAACCCAAAAAGTACTATAGTGCAACTTATATTTAAATTTTTCGAATTTTGCCAGTTGCACCTCTAACAACAAGTTTTTTATATTCTTAATTTTTATTTCATCAAATGGCATTCTCCCTCGTTGGCATCGGACTCAACCCGCCCAAAGACATCACGCTTGCGGGGCTTGAGTGCATCCACGGAGCCAAGAATGTATATATTGAAGTATATACAAATCGTTTGCAACTTAGCGTGGATGAGCTCGGTGACTTCCTCAAGAAAAGAATAATACCAATCACCAGAACAGAGCTGGAGGAGTCTGAGAAGTTAGTCAAGGAAGCAAAGAAAACCAATATCGCACTCCTTGTTTTGGGTGATCCCCTATTCGCGACAACCCATATCGAGCTTTTGCAGAGGATGCGTGCAGCAAATGTTAAATTTAGGGTGCTTCACAATGCCTCTGTTTTGAATGCTATCCTAGACACGGGGCTCCAGGGATATAAGTTCGGGCGCACAGTCAGCCTCCCTCGCGGGAACCCTGCAAAGTCAGTCTACGAGGGCATCAAACATAACCGGGAAATCGGGCTGCATACCCTCATTCTCCTCGATGTTTACCAGGAGGGCAAGGGACTCATGACCGTTAAAGAGGCTGTTGAGCTCCTCCTCAAAATGGAGCAGGAGTTCAAAGGCAATGACCTATCAAAGACTGAAAAATGGGTGGGCTGCAGCAGCCTGGGACTTCCCGACGCTGTGATAAGATACGCAACCCCTAGCGCACTGTTAACTGCCAAGTTTTCTGAGCAGCCCCATTGCTTGATTATCCCGGGAAAGCTGCACTTTATGGAAGAAGAGACATTGAACAGCTTCGCCTGATTCTGCAACTCAGATATTCTTTTGTTAGATAGATATTCCATTTTTGAAACAATGTTCCAAAAATGAAAAAGTATAAATACCACCTAATTCTTCCAAAATCCAATGGAAGACTCCAAATTCCTTGGCGAGCTTTTTGATAAAAAGCTCATGGCTATCATTTCCCTCTTCCTGGAAAACAAGAGCACCCAGTTTTATCTAAGGGAAGTGGCCTCAAAATGCCAGGTCAGCCCAACCACGACCTACCGGATTATTAACCGGTTAGTTCAATTGGGTATCCTAAATGTAAATACAATCAACCGCTTCAAGTTTTACCAGCTTTCTGATAACGAACGGGTGAAACTCCTTGAGAACCTAACCTCAAAAGACCCCATAGAGAGATTTGTGTCATTAATTAAGGACATATCTGGCATCAAGACAATGCTGCTCTATGGCGATCGCCAGCCAGAATATGCCAATATAATTATAATCGGTGAGGCCAACAGGGATGAAGTTCACCGTGCTGCTGAGAGGGTGAAATCAGAGTTTGGATTCTCAGTACGCCATCTCTCTTTCTCCCTTGAGCAATTTGACCAGATGTCTGCCATGGGGCTCTACCCTCAGCGCAAAAAGGTGCTATGGAAAAGTATATAAAGGAATAGATACTTCCAAACGCTAGTAATTTAGAGGGGGGGTTTAGGATGCTTGGTCGAGAGAAAAAGATATTTAATGTGTTCTTTAGAAGGAAGCCAGCACTGATGCTTCTGGGACTTCTTGAGAACAAGCAAGAGGTCTACGCTTCTTCACTAGCCAAAGAGATCAACTGCACCTATTCGCATGTTGTGAAGATTCTCCAACAGATGAATAAGGCAGGGTTGATTGAGTTCGCAAAGCAGGGAAGGATTAAGCTGCTCAAGCTGACAAAGAAAGGGGAAAAAGTGGCTGAGCACATCTCCCAGATTGCTGATCAGCTGTAAATCCTCCGGCTTTCTTTTCCATAGTGATAGGAATTTCTTTTTCAATAAAATTTAAACTTTTTCTTAAATTCTATCCACAATTGTGATTGCAGCAATACTACTGGCAGCTGTCGCCCGTTGTTCCACCGGGCTCGCCGGCCACCCCGTAGGGGGCGCCACCCGGCCGGCCAGCGCCAGTATTGCAGCTATATTAACTCCGATTGGAACTCGTAAGATAGAAACCTTTTTATTACAATTCGGGTTTGAATACTGCTACAAAAAGATTTTGGTGGGCTATGCAACTAATCCAAAAAGACCGTAACCAGGTTTTGACACTCCCCGCTGAAGAGGTCTCGCCAAGGGAGCTACGTCATCTCAACTCTGAGCTTGTCTTTAGGATAGCTGAACTGCTCAAGGACAAGGAGCTCTACCCAAAGCAAATTGGACACCTTTTGAAGCAGCATGAGCAGAAAATCTATTACCACATCCGGCACATGGAGAAGCTGGGGATTATTGTCCAATCCCGCACTGAAAAGATACTTGGCTCCTATGCAAAATACTACCGGCTCTCCAAGAAAGCCTTCTTTTTCAGGTTCTGCGACTACGAGGTTTCACCCAGAATGCTAGACCTAAAAGAGCCAAGCAATTTCTTCACACCTTTTGTAGACAACGGTGTGTTAAATGCCATTATTATTACAGGCTCTCCAGACCCACACGGTCCTGACAAAGCCAGGAGCAGGGACGGCTATTACGGAATTGACCTTGGGCTACTGATAGGCACGTTCCTCAACTACGTCCCAAAGCCAAACGTGAAGCTGGACACAGAGGTAACCGAGACAGATTTAACAAAAAACCTGATTTGCATTGGTGGCCCTATTGTCAATAAGGTGACTGAAAAGGTCAACAGTGCCCTCAAAATCCAATTTGAACGTGGAGAAACACTCTCAATAAAATCCAGCATAACTGGCAAGAGCTACCCAGAAGATGAGATGGGGGTAGTTGAAAAGGCAAAAAATCCGTTCAATCAAGACTCCAGCATTCTTGTTGTTGCAGGCAAGCGCCACTCCGGAACTCGTGCTGCAATCATCGCCATGATAAAGCATTTTGATGAGGTTGCACAAGGCAACCGCTTTAAGCCCGAGGTAATGGCTCGGGTTGTGGAAGGGCTTGACCGGGATTCTGACGGGATAATTGATGATGTTGAGTTTAAGGAATAATGCCCATGATAATCAGCATAGTTGATTGCTACACAGATGAGCCAGCTGGCCTTGGAGTTCCCCCCTATTTGGGGGTTTACCCCAGGTATATTGCAGGAGTTGCATTTAGCCATAGCCATCAGTGCTTTTACCTGAGAATTGATGACCTCAGACCCGAGAAGAGAGGGAATTCCACCCTAACCATGAATTCCACTCTAAATGCCAATAACGCAACCCGAATTCTTGAGGGATCACATATAATTATAGTAATATCAGGCATGCACACTCCGGGCAAGTATCTGGCAGCTGTTCCAGGAACGCCCTCAGAGGCAATTCGCCTCCTTCAAGGCTATAGAGGGAAGAAAATCCTTACCGGACCTGCTGCATTCCTGGGTACCGGGCAGACAGGTGGCAGAATAGTGCATCGTGTACAAAACTCAGGATATGATTTGGTTATTGAAGGTGATGCCTGGCTCTGGCTGGAGCAATACCTCACCAGTAAGGAAATATCTGGCGGCTACTCCCGCCTTAGGGAATTTGCAGTCAAAGGCTCGGAGATTGTTCGCCAGATTCAACTTCCAATAATTGCTGAGATTGAGACGGGAAGAGGTTGCCCCCGCAAAATCGGGTGCAGCTTTTGCCTTGAACCCCTGAAAAACAAGCCCGAATGGAGGGAGCAGAATGATGTGAAAGAAGAAATGGCAAGCCTAGCACATGAGGGTGTTGAGCACTTCAGGCTGGGCAAGCAGTCTGATTTCTATGCATTCAAAGGTGGAAAACCAGCTGAAATTGAGCAACTCCTGAAAGGGGCTGCATCAGTCAGCCACAAGACCCTTCACATCGATAACGTCAACCCTGCCCTGGCCGCAACTGAACAAGGAGAAGCAATCACCAGGCTTATTGTAAATTACTGCACGCCAGGAAACGTGGCTGCCATGGGAGTGGAAAGTTTCGACCAGAGTGTCATTGAAGCCAATAACATTAACTCCACTCCAGAGCAGGTTATGAAGGCAATTGCCTCAATAAACCAATGTGGGTCAGAACGTGGTGATAATGGAATGCCCAAGTATCTCCCTGGCATCAATATCATTCTGGGCTTGATTGGAGAAACCAAAGACACCCTTGAAATCAATCTCCAATACCTAAAGAGAATACTTAATGAGGGCTACATGTTGCGTAGAATAAACATCCGGCAGGTCGAGGTCTTTCCGGACACAGAAATTTCACGCCAGGGTGGCCTGAAGTATCTCAAGAAAAACAAAAGACACTACTACAAATTCAGGCGGTCTGTCCGGGAAGATATTGACCATGAGATGCTCAAGCGGATCACGCCCGTTGGTACAATACTAAAGGATGTTTTCATGGAGCTTTACGACGGTAAGCACACTTTCGGAAGGCAGTTTGGCTCATACCCCCTTATCGTTGGAGTCAAGCAGAGGCTCCCATTGAGGGAGTTTTTCGATGTGCGCGTGGTGGGGCATATGCTTCGAAGCTTGGTGGCAGAGCCATTGACTAGCTCTTCTTCTCAAATAGACCATCAAGCCAATTGAAAAACTCCCTTATCCAGATGGGTATCCTTTGCACAAAGTTCGGTTTCTCCAAGAATATTTTGAATTCTTTTTCAGTGCGGTAAACACGCTTATCGAGATCCTTGTAACTCACCCGTAGTTTGAATGTGTTGTTTCCGTCCTGCAGGTCACGTCCTCGGGATTCAATAGAGATGAGCTTCTTGATTTGGAAGTCCTGCAGTGGCAGGCTCGTGTGCAAAAAGGTGCTACTTAGGTTAACAACTACATCTCTAACAGGTGAATTGACTGTGTTTTCCAGCAGGAACACTATCTTGAACTTATCCTTGAAGCGCACAGACTCGGGAATGTCCAAAGAGGAGATTCCTATTGAGGGCAGCGGGAGAACACTAATACTCAGAATAGCTGATTTTGATATTTGGGGGCCTTCAACCGAAAAGATTGAATCATAATCCCCGGCTTCATCATATTTTTCCTCAAATCTAAAATACTTTCTCTCTTGAATTCCTAGGCTGAACGGCGCACAACCACTCTTGCTGCATATTTGGATGTCCTTCAAAGCGGTATTTCCCATGTTGTGCACAGTGCAGTTAAAAGGCAGCCTGTCACCTTGGTAGGATTGGTTGCCTATGAAAGCGCATTCCAGGGAGATATCCTTTATCTGGGTTTTGTTGACAACTGTCTGTTCCTTTTGCAGCTGTTCCACCAATGCATTCACCCTATCATAAGAGAGTTCTTCGAAATCCCTCTTGCTCTCAAATGATGAGCTGGCACTCTGGTTGGTTGCAGTGTAAACCCTCACTGGGAATGTGTATGCATACCTATCAGAAAGGGTTGCATTTGTGGCCAATACGAAGAACTCTTTTGCCGCCTCTTTTGGCCTTAAAAGCAGTAGCCTATCCCTCGAATCCATATACGTAAGCCCTTCTGTCATTCCCAGAGTAAGCTCAACAGGCACATAAAAGTTCTTGGTGTTGTTAAGCACCACTGTGATGAGATTGTACGATTTGAGCCCTACCGTGGATTTAAATGGCTCCACCTTCATGTCCAAAAGCCTTGGGGCAGAATCTGTTGAGCCAATTACCTCAGTAATTATTACAGGCGGCTCAATGCTGAAATTCGTATCAACTGCATCATAGGTCAACGAAGCAGGGGATTTGCCAACATCAACTGAATACATATATTCTATATGCGAGTTGTCAATGAAACCCAGCTGGCCAAATGTTGGGTCAAAGGGAATCCAGCCGTAGACAGGGAAGTAAGCCTCAACCCACCCGTGGAGCTGCCACGGCTCTTCCTCATCATTTGAAAAAGCCTGCCCTGTTACATATCTCACTGGAATGTTCAATGCCCTGGCCAGGGCCATGAAAAGGGCTGAGAATTCATCACATGCGCCACGATGGTTTGCGAGCACCCAGCTGGCGCTCTTCTTGGTATCTCTCACCTCTGGCTCAAATGAATAATCTATGTTTCGATGCACCCATACTCCTATTTTGAACAACAGTTCGTAGAGGTCATCCTCACCCTCAGCGAGCTCAGATGCAAGCTCCTTAATTTGTGAGTTTGAGAAGTCTACCAATTGGGTCTCTTGAACATAATCCTCATACCCTCTGGGCACTTCTTTGAGAGGGAAAGCCACTTTCTTGGTTACCTCCTTAATAATGAATTGATTTGAGATGGAAGCGTAAACAGAATAGTTAATGTCCCCTGGCGGGAGGCGCCATTCGAAAACATACCTGTCATTTTTTCTTGTCGTGTTGGGATAGGCAAACTGCACTGGAATCCTCTGCCTGGATGAAATCTTTGGAAAAAGAGTGGTGTTGACTCGGACTAAACCCACCCTAGACATTTCATTTTTTATGAAATCAATTTTCTGGTGTATCTCAGTTGTGAGCTGGACTTCCCTCGCATTTAGAATCCATGCTTCTGAGGCAGATGCAAATGGGAGTAAAAGAAACAGCAATAGTAAAAATGTTACGCCTCTTTTCATTTTTTTAAAAAGCGCCGAGGAGGGGACTCGAACCCCTGTGTCCTCTCGGACAGAGGATTTTTGAGGGCCATGCCAGGTATTCTGATGAGCCACAGCTCATAGCAATCCTCCGCAATAGCCACTATGCGACCTCGGCGTGATGAACTAGAGAAGGTTAATCGTAGGTTTTTATAGTTTTCTGTTCTCAACCAGGAAGACAGCATGGTCTTTTTGGAATGGCGCAAGGGTCTTATAATCCAGAAGTCTGAAATTGCTGGTTAGTGCTTCCCTTACCTCTCCAAAGACTTTTGCTGGCTGCTGGGCAACATCAATGCTTCTGGATTTGACGCAGAGAATTGCTTTTCCACGCCTCTTAAGGAAAAGTGTTGCATTCTTGACAAAAATCTCCACCTGGTTCCTTTGGGCAATGTCCTGGTAGACGACATCTGCCGCAGCAACCCGGTGATAGTACGCCTCGGGGTGGGCTGCATCTGCCAATATTGGCACAATATTTGGCCTCCTTTTTGCCAGCAGGAAAAGCTCTGTGAAAACCTCGGGAGAGAACTCAACAGCAAAAACAATTCCTTCTGAACATATGTCGGAGACGTGGCTCACAGTCGTTCCGGTTGCTGCTCCCAGATATAGCACAATGCTATCCCTGTTAATCCCCACAGGCGGAATTCCCTTGAGGATTGAGCTTGCCAGTTTGCTGCGGAACGGGTTCCACTCTCTGAATTCTTTTCCACCTTCCTTAACAAGTGGCTCTCCATAAACAGCAATGCCTGGAGCAAGGTTTTGTGTATAAAGTCGCCTGTTGTCTTCAAAAACCCCTGGATGTCTTCCGGCCTTCACTTTAGCCTCGCCTCCATATCCCTTAATAGTTTCTCGGACATATCAGGGCCCTTGAAATAATCCAGCCTGGCTGCATGGGAAAGCTTTTCTGCCAGCAGGCGTGCAGCCTTTCCCCTACTTTTTGCTGTCTGAACAAATGGATGCGCCAAAATTATTCCATGCTTGGGGCACTTGCTGCCTTTCTTTATATGCCTGAACAAAGCCTGTTCAGCACCAAGCAATTGCACTGTTGTGTAGGGCATCGTGGCCAGCTGCTTGAGCGAGCCAGCAAGTGCAATTAGCCTTGCCCCCAGCAGAGCCCCTGCAACACCCAACAGGTTGGGGCATATTCTCTTCATTGTGGCTTCCACATGCTTCTCTAGCTTTTCCTTTTCCCTGTTAAGGGCTGCTAGGCCACGGGCAAGCTCCTGGAAAACACGCTTGTGCTCTTCAGAGATTGGGTAGCCAATTGTACTGGCTGCACCTTTTTCAAGAATGCCCAGCACTGCACTTGGTTCATCAAGATATGAAACAGCCTCCGGAGCGTAAAGTTTAACAAAATCCATCACCCTCATGAGCATTGCATTTGTGACATGCTCAAGCTCATCTATTGTGCGAATAGTGTGCATTACAACTATATCTTCTGAGAAGCTAAGCCTAACGTCATTTGCACTTATTGCCTGGTTTGCCGCCCTGAATTTTTCTCTGTCGCGAACCGCTGTAAACCGGGCAAGTTTGTCCACATCCTGTGAAAGGACTATATTCTCTCGTTTAGCTTTCTTGAAACCAAGGAAAATGACCCTACCATCGGTGCCCTTGAGAAGCTCCTCCTCAGGCTTTATCCACTCCCCTCGCCTTAGCAAGGGCTCGTATTCCTGCCTCTCCTTATCACTGAAGCCCCTTGAGGCTGCGAGCTCTCCTTTATCATTATAGAGAAAAACTCCAAGAGTATTTGTGTACAGCACATATCCCATAGCTGGCAGAATACCTAAGCTCGTTATAAAGCTTTTGTTCACTCTGTCCGAGCTGCATAGAATAAGAACTGGTTGGCGTAGCCGCAGAATTCCCCAAAATGCTTTCTGGCAAATTCCTGCAGTTCACGGTCCTTCTTCTCTTTTCCTTTGAAATAAAGCCTGTGCATAATTCTTCTTATCCAAACATCAATTGGGAATGAATCGAGGCGGTCAAGGCTAAAAAGGAGCACGCAGTCTGCGACCTTGGGTCCAACACCAGGGAGCTCTTCCAGCTTCTCACGGGCATGTTCCAGAGAGAGCTCCTTAATGTTTTTGATATATTTCTGGTCAACAATGCCATTAATTTCACATATGAACCTTGCCCTAAACCCGGTTTTGGCTTCAACAACCTTCTCAGGCACGCATATCTGCCCGGGCTTTGGGAACATGTAATAAGTCTTGCCTCTAAGTTTAACAGGCTTTCCGAAAAATTGGGATAGGAGATGGACATTCTTTGTTATCTTGGGTATGTTAGAGTTGGCTGAGCACACGTAAGCAATTAGGCACTCAAAAAAATCTTGGCGCATTATGCGCATTCCGGGATATTCTTTAAGGGCTTTAGTTAGGCGCTTATCGCGGCCAATACTCCTCATAATTTTATCATAATCAATATCAAGCGAAAAGATATGCCTGAACCGGGCCTCGGTTATTCCCTCAAATTGGACCGAGCTGCCAGATTGGCTTACCCAAAAGGTATCATCTGAACTCCATACTACGAAGCCCGCTCCTTCACGAACAAACTGGAAGAACTGCCCGCACAGCAGTGTATGCTCAAGGTTGAAATCTTTAACAGAAATTTTCATTTTAATGTCCTGGAGCGAGGATTGTCCTTTTGTAACCACCTAATTTTTCCAGGGAGCGCTTCAGCATTGAAGGCACAGAAGTGGGCAAATCAACCCTTCCATAGCCCCTTTGGAAGAGGGTATCGCCTGTGAACAAAATTCCTTCCTTAAGGTACCAGAGAGAGATGCTCCCTCGAGTATGCCCTGGTGTCTTAATAATTTCAATTCCATTTAGTTCAAGATTTTCTACAGGATTGAGCTTGCCTTTGAGTCCCTCAGCAATTTCATATTCCAGCACAGCCCCATCAGGGTCTTGATTGAAATCCTCAATCTCCTCTTTTGAGGCATAGAGTTTTGCATTGGGAAACAAATCGTAATTCCCCGTATGATCAAAATGGAGGTGCGTAAATACAAGCGCCTCAACCTGCTCCGGCTCGACAATATCCTTCAAGTCCTTGAGCAGTTTCTTCCTCTCAGAGCGCGAACCTGTGTCAATTAATATCTTTTTGCCCAGGTCTACGTAATAAACATTAGAAGATATTGCTCCTCTCCAAAGTGAGGAAAGCTTAAGCTTCCAAACCCCTTCAGCCAACTTTTCTATCATTTATCCAAATACCCTTCAAAGACATAGGAGGCGATGCATGAGAGCAGGAAAACCACCACAACTGTCTTTGCTCTCAAAAGCTCCTGATTGAGGGTATAGCCCACAACAAATGCAAACAGCAGAATGGCAGATGAAAAAAAACTTATCTTCTGCCTGTTGTAGACAATGTGCCCGCAACCTAGCCCCACGATGATAAGGCAAATCACACTCAAGAACGTGGTTCTCATCATCCTAGCTGCAAAGAAACCCACTATGAAAATTAGGATAAATACTGGGAGAAGCCAATGCACGTATCCGCGCTTACCAATTTTATCCATTTTCTATTTATAGTCCAATTTGAAAAAGTATACTGTTGCTAGTATGAGTGACAATACGCCACCTGCAACTATTGCCCAACCAGGTGGCAGTAAAAACAGGAGGAGCCCCATAACCACAGAGAGTGACAGCACCAGAATGAATAGGAATGGGTTTCCCATGAAAACATAACTCCCTGCGAGCTTTGGGATGGGGAGCATCGTTGCAACGGCCATGAACACATTTAACTTAACAATATTTAAAATGAAAAAAGAGGGGATAGCCAGGTAAATGAATTTGAATATTATTGCTGCCAGGAGGTTTGCCAATGGCCCCATCATGGCGGTCACAGCCATCTCATAATAATTTAATCCGTATCTAAAACGCCCTAGCCTCAAACCCTCGTGTTGGTTAAAGACAAGTTCAAACGGGGCAAATAGCACAAGCTTCCCAATTGATGCCAATCCAATAATCGTGCCGCCAAGTGTGCCGAACACGAACATCTTGTGGGTTAACACATAGCCTTTGGCCAGCGCCAAGAGTCGTTGTGCACCGAGATTTATGAAGATTACAAAAGCGGCAATAAGGAGGCAAGCCAAGAGGTTAACAATCCAGTGGATCAGTTCAAAGGTGGGTTGCCCGTCATCAAAGCCCAGGATTATGCCCACCAGCAGGATGGCTATGATAAAGTCCCTACGCTCCTCTTTTGAGAACCCGAAATGGGCTTTGGCTCGCGCAGCCAGCTCCGGGATTGCTTCAGGCATGGGGCTACCGCGGCGAGCCTGCTTTATATATTTTTCTGAGTTAAAGCCTCATCTTTACGTAGGCAGTTGTACCCACCTTAGCCACGAGCATTGCTGCCAGCACAACAATTATAGAAGTGTCAAAGGGGATGCCAACTACACTGGGATTGCTTATTGTTTGGAAGATTGCCACAACAACCAGCGCAGCTATGGCTGCAAATGAACAGTTCCGTTCAATAATCAGCTGATGCAGGTTTTCACGCTCATCATGCACCTTATTCAGTTTAGTCATGATATGGAGAGTATCCAGAACCCCAATGCCAATTACTATTCCAAGGATCCATGCCTTGATAGGGTTAGGGATAGGTAAAACTGCAATAATGGCCCAAATGGCTAGCCAGACTGCAATGTACACCCAGCCTTGCCATGTCTTTGGGCGAGTGCCCCATCCAAAAACCCTGTATGTGAACCATTCTGGCTTTCCAATCATTTCAATCACCCGAAAATATCCTCGATATGGCACTTGAACATAACTGCAAATTTTAGGGCAAGCTCCAGCGATGGGACATAACGAGCGGTCTCAATTGAAATAATTGTCTGCCTGCTAACTCCCACTGCAGCAGCCAGTTTTTCCTGGCTTAGCCCTGCCCCCGTCCTTAGCTCCCTGAGCAAATTCTTGTTTAATGCCATTTGTAAAGTCTACTTAACGTAAAGTACGCTTTACTATAAAAACCTTTCGGTTTAGAAAATTATTAAAACTCGAGAGCCATTAGAGATAAATTATGGAAAAGAGGATATATGACCCGGATAAATCTAAGCTTGATGAGACTGCAGCGAGAATAATCACAGATACAATAAATGGGATGCTGAAAAAAAAGCTGTTTGTGGTGCTGGCAGTGGCCGGGGGGCGAAGTGTGGGAGGAGTTTTCAACTCACTCATCAAGCAGGATATCCCTTGGGAGGCGGTTCATATCTTTATTGTTGACGAAAAGCTCGTGCCCCTAGAGCACGAAGAGAGCAATTTCAGGCTTGCCAAAGAGAGTTTCCTTGGGAATCTTATTGAGGAGAGAAGGCTCCCAAAGGGGAACGTCCACCCCTTTATTCATGATCCTACGTCCCCAGACTTAGGGTTAGCAAATTACCGAAAGCAACTTGAGCAATGGGGTGGCTCATTTGACATCGTTCTGCTAAGCAGCGGTGAAGATGGCCATATCGGCGCGCTCTACCCGAACCATCATTCAATCCGTGACACATCGCCTTATTTTATTGCCATGGATGACGGTGTAAAAGCTCCAAATGAGAGGATGAGCTCCTCAAGGAAACTCCTGCTGCGCTCAAAGGTGGCACTGATTTTGTTCTATGATGACATCAAGAAAGACGCACTCAAGATGTTCCTGGATTCAAAAACCTCGTTCGAGGCCTGCCCTGCAAAGCTTGCCAAGGGAATTGAGGAGTCATACGTGCTGACTAACATTCAACTCTAGCCAAGCAGGATTAGCAGGACACCACTGAGCATGATTAATGCCCCTGGCAGCCTCCTAGCTATACCCTTCTCCCTGAGCAACAGAGTGCCATAGAGCACGCTGAATACCACGCTGAGCCGCTTGATTGAATAAACAAAGGGCACAATCTGCATTGTGAGCGCGAGATTTATGAAAATGCCAGAAACGGAAATGACAAGTGCCGGGAATAGCAATTTTCCAAAGTGAAGCCCCCAGCCACGTATTGGGTGTTTCTTGGCAATTGTTCCCATTATTAGGAAACTAATTCCCAAAAAGAGATAAAACAGGCTCAGGCCAAAAACCCAGTCTGAGCGCAGCACAACCATCTTATCAAAGTTTGTCGACACACTCCATATGACTGCTGTGAAAAAGAACAGGAGCACACCCCTGTTTCTTAAAATCGAGCGTAGGGGATCAAATAGCTTCGAGCCTTTCTTTGTGTTAAGGATGTAAGAACCCAGCACGATAAGGATTATGCCCAAGAGCCCTATCAAGGGTGGAGATTCCCCCATCAATACAGATGAAGTGAAAATCTGGAATAATGGTGTGAATGAGAGCATCGGAACGCAAAGAGACATGTCGGCTGTTTTCAGCCCATTGAAAACAAAATAGTTTGCAACCAAATTGCAGAGCGAAGTGATTAGCAAAGCAAGCAGGAAACCAGGCTGAAGGCTTGGAAACCCCTTCACAGCTGACACACAGAACATAATCACTCCAGTTGTGAGGAATATACCGCTAGCGAGGGTGAACACATCAACCTTGTTAATGTATTTCTTGATTATCCCAAAATATACAGCGTCCAGAAACGCCGCGATGAGCGCGAGCAGCCACCAGAGCATTCCATCAGTTCTCCTGGATATGTATATAAGCCTTTCTGGTTAAGTTATAAATAAAACCCCCCCGAACATTAGGGAGATAGCAATAAATTTGAGGAGAAGAGATGAGCCGCTTATCTCTTCTTTGAGTATCTTCGGAATGAACACGCTTGCCAGCACAGCAAACATGAACACGAATAAAGGCTGGAGCGCAGTGAGGGCATTCACAAGGGAAGCATAACCTATCACAAGGGCAATATAGCTTAGCACCACTGCAACCAGATTCATACTCTCATTCCATACCATCAGCACAATGACCCTCTTGCCCCTCTCTCTCACCAATTGCATCAGACCAGGGAAGAGGATAATAATAAATGGGATTGAAGCAAATGCCATCCCCAAGCGGGTCAGGGCAAAAGCACTCCAGAAATCATTGAGGCGATTTGAGAGGTATTTAGTAATCACCACGCTGAATGCATTGCACAATCCTGAAAGGAAAATAAAAGTTATTGCCTTTTTTGAATGGAACGAAATGCCATGGGATGATATCAGCATAGCCCCTGCTGTGACCAAAACAACCCCTACGTAAACACATGGTGAGAAATTCTCTCCAAGAAATATCCAGCCCAGTAGGGCGGTAATGGGGACATTTGTCCAGAACAATGGGATTACACTTGATGCCTCTCCTAGCTTTAATGCCATAAAATATAGCACAACCATGAAGACCAAACTGGTGCCACCCAAAACCGCTAGCAGCATGTCCGCGAAGGACATTACAGGAAAGCCTCGAGCCCACCAGATTCCAAAACCGCTTAGCACAGCAATCACTTGGAACACAACAGAAGCAACAAGCGGGTTCCTAACCCATTTAGTGAGCATGAACTTGTCAACCATGACGCAGAGTGCGAAAATAGCAGCGGCCAATACCGAAAAAAGAACCCAACTCATCTGATCTTGTACCTCAAGAGCGCACCGATGCCGCCAAGCCCGTCAAGCTTTCTCCCGCCTGGGTTTTCAGATTCAATAATCTCAAGCTCACCGCCATTGTGCTGCACCAGCTTCATTATGGCCGCAACCTCTGCATACGTGCCTGCCTGCCTTGTCTCCCTTATCAATCCATCTGCCACAATCAGCTTTGCCACTGCCCCTGCCTCTGAAGCTGCCTTCACCTCAGCCTTGCCATAGGCATAGTTGCCGTCAATGGAAATTTCTCTCAGCAGCTGCTCCACAAGAACCAATTCGCGGGAAACCCTATCTTCCTTAAGCGCCTGGTGAAGCTCATCTCGCTTGAGCAGCTCCACAATCCCCTGCTCGCCAGACTGGTTGCACGTTGCCTGGATTATCTTTGATTTTAACTCCTGATTTTTAATCAACTTTGCAAAATCCTCCTTATAGAATGCAGGTGACGCAACAACTATCTTTTTTGGGTTGTGGCGGGCAACATAATCCTCAAGCTTTTTCAGGACGTCGTCATAGAAAACAAAAACCTTCTTGTCTTTGTAGCTCTTATTTTCAACCTCTCCTTTTATCTCAGAAAGAATCCTGTATCCTTGAGCTGTGAGCAGGGCGAAGCATGCCTCATCCCTCTCAAGCAGCAGCAGCAAGATTTCTGCGCTCTTTTGCTGGGATTCACGTATGTAGCCCATCTGGAAGCCGAGCCATTCTGGCTTTGTTACCGAAACAATAAGTTTTGGCTCAATTGCGATTGTGTGATATTGTCCGTGCGGAATATCCTCAGGACCTTCGACAATTTTTCCGGAAACACGCAGAGCATCAGAATACTTATGGAACTCAATCTTCTCAACCTCAATTGCCAAGGTAACGTTAACTTTCTTAACAGCAGATTTTTCCTCTTTGCTGCCAATGGTGACCTTGCGCTCAGTTCTTGCCTTCACTGTATCCCCGGGCTCAATTATCTGCGATAGATACCACAGGTCATTGAGGTTGTCAATCTTCAACCTTTTCTCATTCTGCTTTGAGCCGATAACTATCATAGCTTGCCCAAGTCATGGGGAATATTTAAAGATTGCCATGTTGTGGAGAATGAAAAAAGTGAACCCCATAAATTCTTAAATAAGTATTCATTCAAAAGTGGTATGCTTAACACCTCTGAACGCTTAAGGGACCAGCAATCATTGTATGTGCAGGGTTTAGAGCTTATCCCATTAGATAAGCTTGAGCCATTGCTGCGCCACAGTGGGGAGGAGTACCTTGCAAATGCGGTTGGAGCCCGGATTCCACTTTCTTACAAAAAAGGCTCCTGCGCGTGGCAAGGCCCTGTTCTGCCAGAGGATGTAAAGGGCTTCTTTCAGAATCACCCTGAAGAGGAAAGCTATGCCTTCCAGGGTTACATCTACTTTCGCCCTCTCCTTAAACCCAAGGAGCAAGGATCAAAGGATGGATTGGTGTCTGCCGTTCTGAAAGCTGTTGCCGAGCCACTTTTTGGGAATGAAGTGACCTTTGACCCTAACCCATTCAGGAGAATCAAAAAACGGATTTCCTCCCTGGATTATTATGCTCTGTTCTCTCGCCACAAGGATATGACGCCGGACATAAGGAGGTTGCTTCAGGATAATGCTGCAGTGAGAGACTATTTTGAGAATGTTAAAAAATTGTCGGGGAGCACAGTTGATGCCTCAGTTTTGCTGCCCCCTTGGCAAGCCGAGGAGATAAGTTTGTGGAAAACAGCATATACCATTCCAGGAGAGGATGAACTCATGCTTCAGATAGGCAGCGAACGAGTTTGCGATGAGAATGGGCTAACCCTTAAGATTATTGATCGGCTTGATGAGGGGTTGTGTACTGGTAACGGGGAATTGGAGATTGGGAGAATTCTTTGCTCTGTACCAGGCAAATGGCTTTGGGATGACAAGAGTAACCCTGCGTCTACCTAACAGGCTGAAGACCTCGCTCATAGCCAGTGGGATCGATGATTTTTACCACAGGAATAGTGATATCCCCGGCAATTGATGGTTTCCTGTATTCCAAAACAGCCGAAGCTCGCTCGTTCAGCACCACAACTTTTTCAGAATTATCCTTTTCTGTTGCTGTGAGTAAAAGCTCTTCAAATCCTCTTAAGAAATTTCCTTCTCCCTTTTTCCCAAGGATTTCAAGCATATCTTCAATTAATGTCGCATCACAATACGCGCCCTTGCGGTGCTCGATAAATACAACCCTGAGGTCAAGCGGGATATCGCTTTTTGAATCCCCTGTCACAACCATTAATCTGGGCGCATCTGAATATTGTATCCCGAAATAATCAGCCACTGGGCTGTATGTTTTTCCAAATATCCATTTGTTCGTTTCATATCCAAAAATCGCTTCAAAATATTTCAGAAGCCCAGTGCCATTGAGCGCAATTTCAGCCTTGTCCTTATCAGCAACTGTCGTGACCGCATGATGAAAGCCAGCGTCAGAGAGCTGCGCCAGGCTTTCCTTGATACCCGGTCTTAATGAGAGTGGCAAATTAATCGGAGGCAAGTCCTCGGAATCCCTGTAGAAAAGCGGTTCAAAATACCCAAGTGTCCAATCCATATCCCAGCAGATGACTTTGCTTTCCACAAAGAAGTCAATGAAAACCAATTTTTAAACCTAAAGGTTCAGAGAACTTACACGAGCTTCCTTGCAAACGTCATAAATCCGGTGTGCATTGTGCCAAAGCGCTGCGGCAGCGTGTGGTCGCGCACATCCCAATGCCGGAGCATATTTTCAACGGTGTAACAGTTTGTGAACCTGAATTTCTTGATGTTGTCAACAACAGCCTTGACCTGCTCAATGTATGGAGAATACACAACCAGGAACGCACCGGGTTTCAGTGCCATGAATGCCTGCTCAATGACATCCTCTGCCCCTATCATATCCAGCATGACAAGGTCAACATCTTTCTCCTTGAAACCAAGCCTTATGTCTGCATTTGTCATTTTCACGTTTTTAACTCCAACCTCCTCAAGGTTGTGCTTCACGTTTTCAAAGAAATCCCTTCTGAGTTCATAGGTATAGATTTTCCCTTTTGAGCAATATCGGGATAGGAATAACGTCCCATGCCCGGAGCCTGTGCCTGCTTCAACAACCTTGGCATCACACTGTATTCCAGTCATACCAACAATTAGTCCCATATCTTTTGGTGTGATTACTTGCGGCAAGCGCCTCATCCTTTTAGCCAAAAGGTCATTTGTATTGGGCTCAACAGCAATGAATTCACGACCCTTATGTGTCTTAATCACAGAGCCGAAAGTTTTCCCTATGAGAGTATCAAGCTCAATCAATCCACCATCAACATTAAATCCCCGTTTTGCTGCTTTCACCATGTAGGTGGCTTCATCGCCAAGCAAAAGAACAGTCTCTCCAGCCTTAATTTTCCTTGCCATGTTTAATAATCCTGCAGTACGAGCAGACTCCACTGGTTGTGGGATAACCGCAGGCAGTGCAATGCTTTACTGCGTCCCCACTATTAAAGCTTTCTAAGGCGGGGAGCAGCTCTCTGAAGGATTTCAAAACCCCGTTCTTGAAGTTGGAGAATTCCTTATCTATCATATTCACATAGTATTTCATTCTTTTCTGTGATGCACCAGTAGTATAAGGGCATTTTGCGTCATGGTATTTTATCCCCATTATCTCGCAGTATGCCCTGGTTTCAGCCTCGGTGAGATAATAAACAACCTTTAGCCTCCCTACAAGTTTCATATCGGGCTTGGTCAATGTAATAGGGCCTCCACGGGAAAGCTGCTCAAGATTTTGCGCAGTGAGGTTGAGCATTATGAATGTTACCTCATCATCTGTGTTGTGGCCAGTCACAAGAAAATCAGCACCATGCTCAACGGCGAATTTGTTGAGTATATATCTCTTAATCAAGCCGCAGGAGCTGCACACAGGCCTCTTTAGTTTTTTGCAGGCGAGCTCGTCAATCGTAAAGCCCGTCTCATTACGCATATTAATTACCACTAGTTCAACTCCCTCTTTTTTACAGAAAGACTCAATAATTTCGCGGGCGTCTGCAACAGCCTTCATTCCTAGGTCAATATATACCCCGGACACCTTAAGATGGAATTCATCCCTCAGTTTCAGTAGGAGGCTCAAGGCAGCCATGCTGTCCTTTCCTCCTGAGAGTGCCACTAAGAGTTTCTTGCCCCTGGCCTTTCTTACCACCTTTCCGGCCTTTTCAAGGCAATGAGCCAAAAAATGCTCCTTGCAGTACTTCATTCCCTGGATATTTATCTCTGACTTTCTGCCACAACAACGGTGCATAACCATCAGAGATTCAGTGGGTTATAAAAAATTTCCCATTTATTGATTAAAACACCCCGTAAGGTTGTTAAATATACCAGTATACAAAAACGTAACATTTATAAACAAGTTGTGATTTGGAAATTCTACTCAATTTCGACTAAAAAGGGGGAAAAAACAAAAATGTCATATCAAGAAGACAACAGGACCACAGAAGTGGGTCAGGCCAACATAAAAGTTATCGGCGTGGGCGGTGCGGGCAATAACATGGTTTCCTGGCTTTATAAAAAAGGCATCAGGGGAGCTGAAATAATTGCATGTAACACAGACGTTCAGCACCTAAACATAACTGAATCAGACAAGAAATTCCTCATAGGAAAGTCCACAACCCATGGATTGGGCTGCGGCGGTTATCCTATGGTTGGTGCCCGAGCTGCTGAAGAATCTACACAGCAACTCAGGGAGAGTTTGAAGGGTTCTGATATGGTATTCCTCTGTGCAGGAATGGGCGGAGGTACCGGTACTGGAGCCTCACCCTCAATTGCCAGGCTGGCTGCTGAGATGGGGGCCATTGTTATTGGCACAGTCACAATGCCATTTGACATAGAGAGGGCAAGGATTGAGAAGGCAGAGTATGGCCTCAAAGAGCTCCGCTCTCACTGCGACACAGTCATAGTTATCGACAACAACAGGCTGGTGAAGATTGCAGGTAGTCTGCCAGTGCAGCAGGCATTTGCTGTTGCAAACGAGCTGATTTCCACTATGATAAAAGGGATTGTCGAGACAATCTCTGTCCCCAGCCTTGTCAACCTGGACTTTGCAGATGTTAAGGCAATTATGACAAACGGTGGCGTTGCCGCAATTGGTGTTGGAGTTGCAGATGGCTCATCCAAGGTAAAGATGGCTGTGAACCAAGCATTGAGTAACCCACTCCTGGACATTAGCTACAAAGGTGCAGCAGGTGCCCTGATTCACATTGAGGGCGGTCCTGACCTGACACTGGACGAGGTGTCACAAGTCGGTGAGCTGGTAACAGCAGAGATGGACCCAGATGCCAACGTCATTTGGGGAGCAAGAATCAAGGAAGAGATGAAAAACAGACTAGTAGTTATGACAATAATGACCGGCGTCAACTCGCCGTGGATATTGGGCAAATCAGACAGCAAGGCCCGGGCCCCAGTTAAAACCGCGATAAGAAAAGTTGAGGACTTGGTCTAAAATGGAAGAAGACTACTATGTGAAAAAAACTGTATCGGAAATAGTTGAAAACAACAAGGAATTCATTGCAGCAGATAGGAGCAACAACCCGTTCAAGAAGATTGTCCCGGCCTTGGTTACCAAGAGTTTGGAAGACCTAGACTTGAGCATGTTTTCGCCTGAGACGCGAGCGTGCCTTCTCGAGGCCCTTGGCGACGAGTATGTGAGGCGCGGAAATCTTCCAAATGCTGTCAAGGCCTTCCTGATTGCACAGCTCCCTGACAAGATTGTGAGTGTCGGGCAAAGCTATGAAATCCTGCAGGAGCATGACAAGGCCATAGAAGCGTACCGCCTAGCAAACGACATGGGCAGGCTTCGCTCGCTGGCCGACAGATGCCTGGCTGATGGCAGGTTTGACTCAGCAAGGAAAGCCTACACAATGCTTGGCGACAAGGACAAGCTGCGCCATGTTGGAGAGATTTGCCTACAGAGGGGTAAGTGGGACACTGCCCTAGAGGTCTTCAATGAGCTTGACGACAAGGAATGGATAATCAAGGTAGGAGAACTCTGTGTCAAGGAGCTTGAGTACAAACTCGCCGAGAAAGCCTTTGAGATGGCAAAAGACCCACAACTGCTCAGCACTCTAGGAGACATCTGCCTCAAGCAGGGCCACATCGGGCAAGCCTTCAATTGTTACGGAAAGGCTGGCAATAATGTGATGGTTGAATTTATCAAAATGAATTTTGCCAATAGGTGATGGTAATGCAAGGGCCACAACAGATGAATGATTACGGCGAACAACAGCGAGTGGCTGTTCTCATGGAAATGAACTTCAAGAGGCTCTTTAAGGAGATCCAAGAAGTGAGGCAAATGGTGGAAAACTTGCAAAACACACCTGCCCCAATGGTCAGAGGCACTCCTGCCCCCGATCCGCCGGTGCAGATTGTGCAGGAGAGGGAACCGGTTGTTCAACAGGAGGCCCCCAGGCATGAGGCCCCGCGCGCACCGCCTGTGCAGACCACATTCCAGCAGGCTCCGCCCAAGGAAAAGCCCTACAGCCAAAGGGTTGGGGAATGGAAGCCTGAGGATGTTTCAATTGAGAAATTCTTCTACGCAGGGGGCCATAGGTAAGCCCTCTCTTTTTTGTTTTTTGCGAAGTTTTAAATATCCTGCAGCCCTTCCCGCAGGCATGGCAAACAAACTTCTGCTAAAGAGTTGCAGGCTTATTGTCACACAGGATGAAAGGCGTCGGATTCTTGAGAATGAGGATATCCTCATTGAAGACAGCAAGATATCAAAGATAGGCAAGATAAAAGACAGCTGCCCATCAATTGACTGCAGCGATAAGGTTGTGATGCCCGGGCTTGTGAATCTCCATACTCACACCATCACCAACATGCTGCGCGGTGTTTCTGATGATTTAAGGCTTCAGGACTGGCTTGAGAAGAAGGTTTGGCCTGCTGAGGCTAAGATAGACAGCATTTATTTTGGGAGCCTGCTCACATGCATTGAAAGCATAAAGAACGGCACTACATGCATGATGGACATGAGCACCCAGATGGAGAACATCATCAAAGCTGTAAGGGAAACAGGTATTCGTGCATTCCTGGGGCGTTGCATGATTGATCTATTCAAAAAAGAGGATGCTGATGCCAAGATTTTGGAGACAAGGAAATTTGTTGAGGGAATTTCAGGTGATCCTCTCATCACGCCAACAATCTCAGCCCATGCCCCAAATACCTGCTCTGAATATCTGCTGAAGGCAGCTGTGGCCCTGGCTAAGGAATACAACCTGATTAACCAGACCCACATTCTTGAGACTGAGGCAGAGATAAGTGTGGTGAGGCAGAAAACGGGCTTGGGCGTAATGGAATACCTAGAAAAGATAGGATTCCTGGATGAGAGAACTGTGGGTGTGCATCTCTGCTGGCTGGATGAGCATGGCGTTAAACTGATGGCCAAGCACAATTCAGCTGGCGTGCATTGCCCCGTGAGCAACATGAAGCTTGCCTCTGGCTCAAGGATGCCTTTGGATAAGATGCTCGAACTCACGGTTCGGGTCGGGCTGGGCACAGACTCGGTTGCCTCAAACAACAACCTAGACATTTTTGAGGAAATGAAACAGGTGGGGCTTTTGCACAAATATTCCCTTAATGACCCAACTGCAATGCCCGGGCAGGTTATCCTTGACCTGGCCACCATAAATCCTGCCTCAATACTTGGCTTAAAGATTGGCACAATAGCCCCTGGTTACTTTGCCGACATAATCACCCTAAGCACAAATAACCCAAAATTACTGCCGTTATCTCCTAGCAATGTGGTTTCTCACATCATTTATTCAGTCTCTGGTTCTGATGTGACTGATACAATTGTCAATGGAAAGGTGCTCATGGAGAACAGGAGGCTGCTCATTCTTGACGAGTTCAAGGCCTTGGCAAAGATACAGGGATACTTTAAGGAAAGAAACCTGTTCTAGTCGTCATCAAAAACTATTTATATAACCTATTGGATATACTAATATACAAAAATGGTTCTTGAAGCAATCGTAAATCCCAAGATGGCTGAGAGGCATCCCTTGAGGATGTTCCTCCTTGGTTTGCTTTATGCCACACTAGGTTTGCTGCTGGCACTTTGGCTCTTCACTGGATATGCCAGCATGGTGATGGTGTTCCTCACTGTGATAGCAAGCCTGCCTCTGGTTTACAATACATTCAAGCATGAGGAAACAATGGACAAGCTAATCCATGACGAAAAGCTCCTCATGAAAGAGCATGGCAAGGTGCTGCTATACCTAATGATGCTCTTCTTGGGCTTTGTGGTGGCTTTCTCAATCCTTTATGCAATCCTGCCAGAGCCCACTGTAACCACCACCTTTAGGTCGCAGATGGAGACGATAAACGCAATTAACAACCGCATGACAGGCCAGACGGCCTCATTCGGCACCTTTATGAACATATTTTCTAACAACATAAGAGTAATGTTCTTCTGTATTTTCTTTGCATTTTTCTATGGCGCAGGAGCCATTTTCATACTCACCTGGAATGCATCTGTAATTGGGGCGGCAATTGGCAACCTAATTAGGACTAAGTTAGCAGAACTTTTCTCAAAAATGGGCTTCCTGGCTGCCAGCAACTATCTCCATGTAATAAGCCTGAGCCTTATCAGATATTTGCCCCATGGAATATTTGAGATTCTTGGATACTTCATAGGTGGACTTGCCGGCGGCATAATTTCGGTTGCAGTCATAAGGCATGACTTTGGCACAAAGGAATTCAACCACATCCTCGCAGATTCTCTTGACCTGGTTGTATTGGCCATAGTCACACTATTTGTTGCATGTCTCATAGAAGTCTTTGTTACACCCGCCTTGTTCCACGTTGTAGGCGGTACTTTGGCGCACAGTTAATAAAAGGATATCTAATAGATTATTGCCACAACAACCCTCTGTATCTGCTCCCAGCGGATTTTTCCAGGGTCCCTTGCAGGGTTATTGTCTCCTTTGAAAATGAAGAACGTTCCCTGGTCATCCTCTCCCTTGCCTATAACTCTGTGGATTATGACATCCCCACTATCTGCCTTGTAGGAAACTATATCGCCCAGGTGGATATCATCCGAAGTCTTAGGCACAATCTCAATTGCATGGGCCGTGTCATCAATAACCGGGTCCATTGAATTAGTGTCTGTAAAGCTTGCCCATTCAGGATTATTAATATCTAGAATAACCTGGTTATTAAATACGTGTATCGAATTCTGAGATATCCAATCATAAGGTGAGATTCTCTCTGAAGATCTTGATAGAGTGAGCGCA
Organism: uncultured Candidatus Woesearchaeota archaeon; assembly: GCA_903915225.1. Classification (GTDB taxonomy): domain Archaea; phylum Nanobdellota; class Nanobdellia; order Woesearchaeales; family B29-G15; genus B29-G15. Next base: position 13,772 of record CAIWSB010000082.1, on the reverse strand, counting down.
TCTGCGAGATTGTTTGGAGAATCAACTAGCGGAATATTACCTGGAGCATCCTCACTTGTGAACGTGAGGTATCCTAAAGAGGCTGCAGAGTGTGCAAAATATCCAAAAAAGAAGCCCACCAATACCAAGAGGAGAATGCCCCATAATTTCATAACCACTCCGAAGTGGTTACTATTTATAAACCTAACTGTTGGAGCCTGCTGGAGGGATATGGCACATTATTATACTATTAACAAATAACAAACGTCATTTACTAAGCCAAAAAATGGGATTTCTCTCCACGCGAACTGTATCCAAACATTTTTATAGGAAAGCCAATCCTACTGAACACATGGCCTACGAGCTGATAATCTCAGAAAAGCCCAAGCAGGCATTCAAAATTGCCTATGCTCTCTCGGACACCAAGCCCCAGATTAAGAGGATGGGGAGTGTTAGCTATTATGAAACCACCTATCATGGGAAGAGGATAATTGTTGCTGCTGCAGTGGGCCATCTTTTCGGGCTGAAGGAAACTGAGAGCAAACAATGGGAGTACCCTGTCTTTGATGTTAAATGGACTCCAATTTTTGATGTGAATCCAAAAGCGAAATTTGCAAAAGGTTATTTCAATGTTCTTGCCAAATTGGCTGGTGAAGCAACAGAGTTTACGGTTTCATGCGATTATGATGTTGAGGGGGAGCTTATTGGCTACAATGTGCTCCGTTTCATCTGCAAGGCAAAGGATGGCGGCAGGATGAAGTTCTCAACCCTTACTGTTCCTGACCTTCAGGAGGCATACAAGAACAAATCGCCTTCTGTGAACCTTCATCAAGCCCTGGCCGGGGAGACTCGGCACATACTTGACTGGTATTACGGTGTCAATGTTTCAAGGGCCTTGACAAAGGCAATACGCAGCAGCGGCACATTCAAGGTGCTGAGTTCTGGACGTATTCAGGGGCCTGCACTAAAAATCCTTGTTGACCGCGAGCGTGAGATACTGGCCTTTGTTACAAAGCCCTATTGGGAGCTGAAGTACAGTGGCAACCTAAAGAAGGGAGCGCTTAGCGGCCAGCATGTTGAGGGCAAGTTCTGGGAGAAGAAAAAAGCCCAGACCATATTCAAAAAATGCAATGGTAAGGACGGCAAGGTTGAATCCTGTGAAGACAGCGATTACAGTCAATTTCCACCGCCGCCCTTCGACTTAACCAGCCTGCAGATTGAGGCTTATCGTGCTTTTGGCATAAACCCCCAGGAGACACTCAACAACGCCCAAGCCTTGTATCTCGGCGGATACATCTCTTACCCTAGAACATCATCCCAAAAATTACCATATCAATTGGGGTTTGCAAAAATTCTCAAGTCACTTAGTGGGATTGAAAAATACTCAGAGCTGTGCAGTGCCCTCCTTGCCAAAGACAAGCTGAGGCCAAGGCAGGGCAAGGGGGATGACCCTGCTCACCCTGCAATATATCCAACAGGGAATATTCCAAAAAAACTCACTAAAGCCCCTGAACAGATTTACGACCTTATTGTCAGGCGCTTTTTGGCGTGCTTCGGAGACCCTGCAGAGCGCCTTGCACGAAAGATAATATTCAAAGTTGAGGGAGAAGACTTCCTGTCTGAGGGAATCGTAACGGTCAAGCCAGGTTGGCATGTTTTCTATGGCCCATACCTGCACCTCAATGAAAAGGAGCTGCCAAAGGCCAAGCAAGGAGACCAAGTGAAATTCAAGAATCTTGAGATGAACGAGGACACAACACAGCCTCCGAAAAGATTCTCGCAGGCCTCATTGGTTAAGGAGCTCTCAAACCGCAATCTCGGGACAAAAGGCACTCGCGCCCAGATTGTTGATACTTTGTTCAAGCGTGGCTATCTTTTAGGGAGGGAGATTAAGCCAACAGAGCTTGGCATGCAGGTAATCACAGTACTAGAGAAGCAAGTCCCCAAGATTATTGATGAGGAGCTCACCAGGAGCTTTGAGGAGGATATGGAAAAGATACGTGAGGGGACTCTCAAAGAGGAAACAGTTGTGGAGAAAGCAAAAAAAATTCTCATCCAGATACTTGGGGAATTCAAAAAGAAGGAAGAGAGCATTGGCGAGGACCTGAAGACAGCCCATGAGAACACAAACGAGGCCACCTCGCTGGGGCAATGTCCTGCCTGTAAAAAAGGAAACCTGATAATCAAATTTTCGAAGCAAAGGAAACGTTTCCTAGCATGTGACAGGTATCCAGACTGCTCAACCACATTCCCAATCCCGCAGGCTGGCAGGGTTTACAAGACCGAAAAGCCTTGCAAGGAGTGCAATTATCCTACGGTTAGAGTTTATTCACCGGAGCACAAGCGCACAACCACGCTCTGCATCAACCAAGCTTGCACCACCAACAGGAGCGAAAAGGAAAACCAGCCGTGCCCTAAATGTAAAGAAGGTAAGCTTGTTGTTCGTACTTCACGCTTTGGCAAATTCATGGCCTGCGACAAGTACCCCAACTGCAAGCACACTGAGAAGCTGAAGTGAATTCTGGATAAAGTTCCATCTAAATTTAAATATTAGAACACATTGTGCTGCAAAATGAGGCCTTGGATTCCAATAATATTGCTGCTGCTAATGCTCCCCCTTGCAGGGGCTGTCAAAGGGGAGATGAAGCTTCTTGCTGTGGCTGAAACGCCGGGAGGCATGATTGGCAGCACTGCAAACCTTGAGCTAGAAATACGGCAGGGTTCTGGCCGCGTTTTTATTGACTCATTCCCCCTAACAAAAATTGACACCCAAATATCCACCAGGTTTGCCACGGAATTGGCCTGCTCATACCTCAACGTGGACTGCACCAATCTTGATTTCTTTTATGTGATTAGGTCAAGCTCATCAATTGTCGGGGGCCCCAGCGCAGGGGCTGCATTGGCTGTGCTCGCAATTTCGCTTCTCAGCAACGAAAGGATTGATGATAAGATGGCCATCACAGGCACAATCAACTCAGGAGGTTTTATTGGCCCGGTGAGCGGGCTTCCAGAAAAGCTTGAGGCTGCAAAAAGCAGTGGAATTCAGGAAGTCCTTATACCGCCTGGCTCTTTGATTGTCAATGAGTCCAACCGCACAATAAACCTCAGTGCGCGCGCCAAGGAGCTGGGAATTAAAATTGTGGAAGTATCACATATCGATGAGGCCCTTGCATTGTTCAAGGGCGAGCCCCGGCCAACACTCAACGAATCACTTAATATTGACCCCAGCTACAGCCAGACCATGACGCGGCTTGGCGACATCCTTTGCAACAGAACCAAACAATTAATGGTAAAAGTGAGCCCGTTCCATTTCAACAGCTCTATGCTAGAGCCTGTCACAAATTTGACAAGGCGGGCTGAGTATGAGAAAATCTCGGGCGGGCTTTATTCCCGGGCCTCATACTGCTTTGGCGCAAATGCCAAGCTGAGCCAGCTATATGCCTGGAAGGCATATAATAGAAGCGGGCTTGCCCTTGAATCGGCCACGCTCAAGCACCAAGTCCTTATGCAGCGCTCAAAGCTGCCTAGCTATAAAACCCTCACTGACCTTGAGACATACACTGTAGTTATCGAGCGGCTCACTGATTCACTCGATTATGTCAACCGGAGCTTCAAAGCCCTTGTTGACAACAAATCCAAGGAAGCTGCCTTTGACTTGGGGTACGCCATGGAACGGTTCTACAGCGCACAATCCTGGGCAAACTTCTTTGGAACATCATCACAACAGGTGCTTGACCTGAAGGAAATGTCAAAGCCCTGCCTGCAGAAACTCTCTGAAGCCAATGAACGGCTGGACTATCTCAAGGTCTATATTTCACCTGACTTGTTGGTGGATATGGATAAAGACCTAGTGCTAGCGAGGGCAAACTTTGCCTCAGGTGATTTCGAGCTCTGCATTTTCAGGGCCTCCCTATTGAAGGCCCAGGTGGATGCGGTGCTGAATTCAGTTGGCACTTCAAAAGAGGGACTGAAAAAAGTGCTTGAGGATATGCTAAAGTACATACGCAATGGCATAGTTAAACAAACAAAGCAGGGCAGCTTCCCTATTGTGGGATACAGCTACTTTGAGTATGCAAACTCCCTCAAGAACAACAATATCGTCTCTGCCTTTGTCTATGCTGAATATGCGCTTGAGCTGAGCAACTTAGATATGTATTTCCCAAAGAAAGAGGGGACAAAGCTAACAATGTATGAGCCCAGAGAGATACTCGCATTTGGAATAGGACTCGTTCTAGGACTGGCTATTGGATTCGGGTTAATTAGAATGAGTATTAAAACCCACCCTGGTGCACGAGGCACCAGGAGCGGGAAAAAGAGGTGATAATCAACAACCACTTTATAATGGTTGTTTGTGTTTGTTATTGAATAGTAAAAATATACTAATATTTAAACCTTTCGGTTGTATGCATTTTTAAGTGGTGAAAAATATGGGCGACAAAACCTGTCTAGGCTGTCGGAAGCGAGTGGTTGAGGTAAAGCTGGGTTTTATGCCAAGATCGCTGTGCGGTAAATGCTTTTGCAGGACTGTTGAAAAGAGGATTAGGAGGTATATACGTCTAAAATACCCATTCAAAAAAGAGGATACCCTTACAATCCTAGATGACAATAGCCTGGACGCTAAAGTGCTCATTTTTGCCATGGAAAACCTCCAGAAGGATTTCCCTTTCAAGCTCCGAATCGTAAAGTCCGCTCCTTGCAAAGGCAAGGTTGCAGTTCCCTGGAACTTGGACGATTCAGCAGCCTCCTTTGTTGAGAGTGTTGTCTTTAAGACAGCCTTTAAAATGCCTCTGGCTCCACTCTCCGTGATTCATCCAGATGAAATCCGCATATTTTCAAAAATAAAGGGGATTAAAGGTCCTGCAGGAAAAAGGTTAAGCATCCGGGGAAAAAAGGTTCTGGAGGGGTTGAACAAGATGGAGGAGAAGCATCCGGATATAAAATTCTCAATCCTCAATTTCCTCTCGGAGATTAACCCCTAATAAAGGGCAAATAACAACAAGGCTTTTAAATTTCATTATCTTTCAAAGGACAATGTTGCCGCTTGAGCAGATAATGGAAGGCGATTTAGCCCTGTTAGATAGGATTCTTATCGGAAAAACAGGCCACGAGAATGACTATAGGAAAGAATATGCCCAAGGCTCCAGTATCGAGAGTCCCGGAAAACCATTCATTGGCCTTGTTCTCACTGGTTCGGTGATGGAAGTTCTTGAAAGGGAGGGTGAAAAGCCCATTGTTTTAGACATAATGTTCCCCTGGGAGCATGTTGGAATACCAATGCCTGTGGACAATGATTCTCTGGATTCTATTAAGTATGTTGCCAGGGAGCAGTCAAGCATTTTAATTCTCCCTGAGAAAGTCAAGGAAATGATACCCCGCGAAATTTCCTTAGAGAACCTGGAAGAGTGGGCTGATGAAATAAAAGATTGCCTGAAAAAGTATTCACAAGAGCGCAGGAACTGGATAACAGGCAGGCTCAAGGAGCTCATCAATGGCAAGAATGCGCCAGAAAGAATGTACTATGCACTCAACCTATTAGCAGTTAAGTTAAGGGAAACTGACGGGCAGCATGTTGCCATCCCAATTACACACGCCGAGCTTGGTCAGATGTCAAATGTTGCCAGGGAATATGTCACAACCTACTTGAATCGTGCATTGAGGCATGCCAAGGGTTATCGTTCAGGGGAACTGGCTGACAATCCCAAGGGAATGGCTCTGCTAGCCAAAGGTTTGAGAAGGAAGGAATCGGGAGTTATTTATTTCCGTTCCAGCAGCTGAAAATCCTTCAGGTTTCTAAGCGCTAGGTTTTTTTAGAAAAGGCCTCTACGGTGTTACATGACTAGCAACACATTCTCCAATTTTTTCATTATCATTTTTCTTATTGCTCTGGCATTCCTTTTGACCGGTTGTTCACCTGCGGAAGATGTGAGCATCAAAGGCTATCTCTGCAACCACACCCTCTGCAACAGGGTGATTGCCGGGCTTATCGACAAAGCCTCAATTGGAGTTGACTGCGCATTATACTCCATCAATTCCAAAGAGGTGTTGGGAGCATTGGATAAGGCAAACGGAAGAATAAATATGCGCGTCGTAACTAATAATCCCATATCTAAGCCCTATTCTAAAACAGCCAAAACCAGTGCGCTCATGCATAATAAGTTCTGCATTTTTGATGGAAAATCCATTCTATCGGGCTCTTTTAATCCAGGCGATAGCAACGAGATGAACAGCATTGTGGTGATTCAAAGCCCGGAGCTGGCAAAATTGTTCACATCTGAGTTTGAAGAGCTCTGGGCAGGCATTTTTGGCGCAGGCCCAGCCTCAAATGGGGGGCCTTTAAAGAATGTCAAAGCTTACTTCTGCCCAGAAGACGATTGCGCAGCCAGGATGGTTAGTGAAATCTTGAAAGCCAAGCATGAGATAAGCTTCCTATACTATTCCTTTACACTTGGGGAAGCGGGGTTGGCACTCCTGGCAATGCACAATGCAGGCGTCGAAGTCAAGGGGATTTTTGAGGAAACGCAGCTATCAAATTACTCTATGTATTGGCTTCTTCGTTACCAGGGCCTGGATGTTGTGACAGAGAACTCATCGGTAATTTTACATCATAAGCTCATGGTTATTGACAACACAACCATTCTAATCGGCTCATTCAACCCAACCCAAAACGCCCAGCTAAGAAATGACGAAAACCTCTTAATAATAAGGAACCCTAATTTGGCTATAAAATACGCTGAGTCGTGGGAGTAGACCGCGCAGTTGCAGGCGAAGAGTCAGATGAGGGTGTCTTCACTATCTTAACGCTCCGGGCTGTTGATGAGCGGTAGCCGTATGAGAGCGTAATTGTTAGAGGTGTCTTGTAAGCCGCCTGCGTATTTGGTATGGTATATTGGCACATCAATGTGGCCTGGCCATCAAAGAGCTTCAGGTCACCTTTGGGTTGGCATGTCGCCTTGATTTCAGTGCCAATGCTCAGAACAACAGAATCCACGCTAATCTTGTTCTTTGCATCCAGGCCTATTCCCGCTATAGAGAATGGAGAACAATCAACAATCTTTCCCTTGTCAAAAACCAATCCCCCGCCAGAGTTCTTTATCTGGAACGTAATCCTAATATCCTTGGATGTGGGGTCAAGCTGCACACCGGTTACCTCAATAGGTGCACCCTGGCCTCCACTCAGGGCAACATTTGAGGTGGTACAAGCCTTCTCCTTAATTTTTGTGGAGTAAGGGTCAGGGTCAATGCATATGTCGGTACTGGCTTGGGTGGTGTATACATAGCAGGCTGTTGCCATGATTGTTGGTGTATAGCTGTTGACCTTCAAAGAGGCGATTGTACCTGAAAGCGAATATGCGGCATAGCCTCCCTCAGGGTTGTACATTGATAGCCCTTCGAGATTGGTAATGGATATTTGATTGTTAGTAATGCCTTCTCCAGTTAGCCCGCTGGGGAATGTGGCCGGGTCATATCCGCTCAAATAAATAGTGCCACTCCCAACTGTTGATGCCCCCTTATTCCTCACTTCCAGACCAACAACGAAATCATCCATATCGAATAGTTCTGGCGGGGGCGCGTTTGGCAGGAAATTCAGCTGGAGGGCTTGGGTGCCTTTCCTGTAATCCTTGCCTATTTTGCTGACCCCTCCTCCACCAGTGGTGCAGCCATATAGGGCAATTGTGAGAATTAACAGCAACACAGTCACTCTTTTCATTTTATTTTACTCAATAGGGTACCCATTTATATTTTTTGTTATATTCACAGTAATCTTCGGATTTTTACGGTTCTGGAAATGCTTTCTGTATATCCATATGTAACATTCACCTGGAGCACTCCCACATAGGAGGGGGTACCTGGAGGAATGAAGGTTGTGGCCCTGCACTTGAAAAAATCAAGCCCTTCACGGAGCCTTATGCCTGCCTCGGTGCTGCCCTCTAGCTTAGGTTCGCAATCCAGCGTTTGATTCCCAAGCTTCGCACTGACCTTCACGATATTCCAGAAATCCTCCCCCGTGGTGGCTGTGCCGCAGGCAGTTTCAACTTTAGTATTGTCTATTATCTGGCCCCTGCCGGCATTCTTTACATAGATTACATATTGGGGATAAATCTCCTTGTCCTTGCCCGTGTATTTGGGCTCGACCTTGTATATTACAACAGGGCCACCCTGGGTTCCAGGGTCAAACGCTGACTGTTGGCACACCTTTTCCTTGTTCTCCGCGTTTAGGTTGAAGAGGTCAGTATCAACGCAGACCTCCTTGCGCATTGATGAGGAATATGCATAACAAGCAAGTAGGATAAGTTCAGAATCATGGTAAGTGCTCATCGTCTCCTTAAGGACTTTTGAGGTCATGAGGAAGGTTACGAAGTCAACACCTCCCACGGGATTCACTAAAGATTTGCCCTCCAAATCAAAATCTGCACTAACGACACCATGAGGATCTAAGTAATCCTGATTCATAATCAGCTTAAGTTTCCCTCCTTTGATGTTCGTAGCCCCTTGGTTTTCAAGCTTCACCACCATTGAGAAATCTTGCTCTGTGAGCACTTCTGGCGGTGGCGCGCCACTAACTGTGCTGAGCACAAGCCCTTCTGTGCCTGTGTGGATTTTCTCGTAGTCTATGTTAATTACGCCACTATTATTGTCAGTGCAGGAGGCTAGAGCTGCCACCAGCACAACCAGCAATGCAATTAAAGTAAGTTTCATTTTTCACCTATGGAGGTGTGCCTCCTGAATCCGTGGGATTAGAATTGTAAATGGTAGTTGTAGTTGTGCTAGTTACAAGGGTAGGTATAGCACTACCATCCCCAGTTGATAGGTCTTCAAGCACTTTCACCGTTGCAGAGCCTTTAATTTGGTAATGGTAAACAGCAGTCACCCTGAAGTAAACCATGCTGAGGGGGGCATCACCGAACAGTTTTGTTATTGGTTTAGTGACCTCCAAGTCGCACTTGAACACTCGCGGCTGGTCCAGATGGTCAGTCAGGGGTTTGTCCAGTGCCATATCATAAACATTCCTATCCTCTTTTTCTGTGGGGCCAATAAAGTCAGGGTAGCACATTGTTGCAGTTATTGTATTTGGTAAGCTTAAATTGAACTTGTCAATGCTCTTCAGCTCGCCATCCCACCTGCTCCTTACCATCATGCTTAGCTTTGGTGGCACATTGCTGTTTGGATCATCTGAAACAGGCATTAAAGCCATTGTCGTGCCCAATGAAAGCTCAACAGGGCCGTTGGTGTATATTGCCTTAGGGTTTGTATCCTTTATGTTAATGTAATTCTCCACTTCCTCTTTCTTCATGGAGCGCATACGCTCCTGGTCCATGAAATATGCCTTTAGGTATGACATCGTGGTAAATTTGTATTCAACTGCCACATACACTATATTTTGGCCAACCCTTAGCATGCCCCCTTCAAACCTGCAGTCAAAGTCCTTCACCTCATCCTTGTTAAGCAAGAAGTCGTTGTGGAGTATCGTACCGTCAACCCTCTTATCCCCCTCTCCAACCCAGCAGCTTAGGTGTACGGGTATTGGATCAGTAACTGTTCTCCCGTGGATAGTGGCCCAAACAATTACAGGCTCTGAATAATAGTAGGAGGGGCTGGCGACTACGACATCTTCAATTGTAACCCCAAGCGGCTCCTTTTGCCCCTTCTCAACCTGCGCCTCATAAAGCCCTCCAGTGGCTTCGTTGAGCACCCAGTACTGGGTTCCAGTCCAGAAGCTGGTAAACCCCTTACCAAGGTTTTTTGCAGTATCCACTACTAATCCCCACAGGGTCTGGGGATCAAAGGTCATCCCTGGGCTGGTAGGCATAATGGAGGCATTGTATGTATATTCAGCAGTTGCATAAAGTCCTAGAATAGCCAACAAAACTATGTAACCATTCATTAGCCATCTTGCCCATCTGCTCCTTGAGTGCTTGAGTCCGTAAATAAGCCATATGGGGTAAACAGCTGGCAGGGTGAATAGGGTGATACCCATCTGTATCGCTTTGTTCGGGTTGGCATGGAGGAAACCTAAAGCCACTTGGTTCAGATAAGGCAGCCCCCAGGGCAAGCCCGCCTCAAAAACAGTGATAACCATCAATGCCCTATAATCCACAGGGGTGAGCAAGCCACATACAAGCATTGCCCCTAGATTGATATAATACCAGGTCCAGTTGGTTAATGGCGCGGCCCCCCAATTGAACATCCTCACTTGGATCAACCAGACTATAAGCCCAACCACTATAAACGCACTATAGTTTTGTTCGCCTTCCCTTCTCCTGTTAAGCCAGCTAAAACCTCGGCCTATCAGTGACCCAACTGTCAAAATCCCAGCTCCAACCAGGGCAGCACCAACAATTGCGCCCTTACCCACCTTTTTGAATATACCCCCTCCTTGGGCCTTGGCCTCAGCACGGCTCTCCCGCCAATCAGAAACAACTGAGCTTATGCTAGATGTGACTTTCCCTGCAGCCTGCTTGGCCTTTGAAAAACCTTTCTTTACATTCTCTTTCCTGTCGTAAAACCAATCGTTTATCCTTAATCCTAACCTACGTTTGCCAAGCTGCCCTGTATTGCCAGCTGGGGCTTCAGCATTCCCTAATACCCTATAATCAACATCAATCGGCTCCTGCGCTTCCGGCACAGCAACATTCTTTCCGCTTCCGGGGGTTACTGCCTTGCCTTTTCCTCTCCCCAGTCTGGGTAGTGGTGGCATTTTCCAGAAATCAGTCCTCGACCGCGTAAATCTTGAGGTTGGCTATGTTGAGTTCGCTCTGGGGGACAATCCGTACATAGTTGTTGTCCTCCTTAAGGTAGCTCTGGATTTTCTTGGTGTATGAGTTCTCCTTGGTCTCAATGTAGAATTTTCTGCTGTTGATTGTAACCTCAATGTCCTTCTCCTTGCTGTCCTCAACAAAGTCCACTCTCATGGGCACATCGAGGTGGCTTCTGGAAATCCTATTCCATACTGTGCTATTTATGTCAAAGTAATATATGGGCCATCTGGGGGCATTTATCTCAATGTGGGCTGCCAAGTTTGTTAAGTATAAAGTGCCTTCGCTTAGCTCAAAGGAGAGGTCGTTCTTGCCAGCAGTCAAATCTTCCTTGGTGATATCAATCTTTTCAACAGCAAGGCAGTCTGGCACAGATGAGCTTATCAGATTGTCATTTAGGCGCACGCGCAGCCTGCCGCTCTGCTTATCCCCACCGCATTCTACAGTAAACCTCACATAGCCGGACTTAAACTCATCAACCTCCTGGTCTGAGAGCCTGAATGTTGTGGTTGATTGCATTCCTTCCAGGTCCTGGGTGCTGGAAATTAGCTTAAGTTCACGCAACTCATATTGGTTTCTGCTCCAGAACCTGTACCAGGGCACTTCTGATACTGAAAATGTTAGAGTGTTGCTATCCTTTACAAAGGTTGGATTAATCTGGATTGGCTGCTGTGAGCCTGATTCGAGCTCACCATTGAAAATCTCATTTCCATTAAGGTCTATTAGCAGCCTTCCGGAGGCAGATTCTACATTAAAAGAAAGGAGCAGCCCGTTAATTTTCTGCTTGTTTTGGTCAAACTTGAATTGCAGCGGTTCTGTCTTCTTATTCATCTTTGAAGTCATTATATAGAGAGAAGGCTGCGATAGGAGGAGATTATCCTCAGATGCTGCAGATAGTATTAGCTGACTGAGCGGATGATCAAAGCTGGTCTGTTCGGTTGGGAAAAGTGAACCAGGGGACTCATCCAGCAGAATTGTGATATTATCCTCCCCACCTGGGCCGGTGCTGCCGCCATTTGAGGAATTTGTATCATTGAGAAGGTCCGCTCGGTCTTCCGGGGATAACATTAAGATGTATATGACAATCATCATGCCCACAAAGATAATCAATGTGGCAGCGTGGCTAGCACCCTGAGCTCTTTTTCCCATCTAAAGCTCAAATATGAGAATCTATATATAAAGGTTTTGTTGACGCTGACTCTATCTCAAGTTAAAAAAAAGTGCAAATTGCATCAACACCTCTGGCAGCTGTCGCTCGGTGCAGCGAAAATGCAAAGGATGGTGTTTACTTCTTACAAGTAGTTAAAATGAAAGATTTATAAGTGACACCGTATTTTCGGAATTTTATGTGCCCCCAAATAATTATCCGGAAACTCGAAAAGGGGGAAATCTCACGCCTTAAGCAGCTTCTTTCTGATTCAGTCCGCTTCTCAATAAATGCACCCTATGATTTGAAAGGACCAAAGATAAGGAGAATGGAAGACATCATGAGCTCAGGCGAGCTCTTCACTGATTCCGAGGTCGCAAAGTTCATCCGTAAACAGAATGGTATAATATTAATGGCCCACAATGAGCCAGACGGAGCAGTTGGCTATGCCATGCTAGACCCCAGACCAAGCCAGGTTATCTGGCCATTGGTTAAGTCGGGGATTGCCACCAGATTCATTTCATGGCAGTATGGCAGCCCCATAAGAATTCTGAATTCCGGGCTCAAGGCAAAGAAAACCATGCGAGATGGCATCCCACATGTTCCCCAGGGGTTTGCAGAGGTATCTATCGGCGTGCTTGAGCAGTTCACTAACCTTGGAATCGGCTCAAAACTCCTCTCTGAACTGGAAACCCAGGCTCAGCAATGGGGAATCCACCAAATAGGCGCGCTGATATCTTCGCCCAACGCTAGGAGTGTGGCCTTTTTCGAGAAACACGGGTATTCCAAGAGCCCTAAAGAGTTCACTTTCCTAGACTACAAGATTCTGGTTTTCACCAAGGAGCTCAAGCCTTAGGCTTTTTTTTTAAGAACGTGCCTATGCTGCGGATAAAGGCTGCGTTGGTTTTTAGGTTCTTTATTTTTCCGGCAAGTCCACGCTCATTCAGCGAGTAGAATATCCAATTGAAGAAATCATTCTTCTCGCTGTTCACATGGTATGAAAAATCCCCTAACGATAGGGTCTTAAGGACGCTCAGGAAATCCATAAGGTTCCCTGAGGCTCTGCCATTGCAGAACCTGAACTCCTGGCCAATTGGTGCGATTAACATTTTAAGTTGTGTATTTAACTCAACTTTTTAAAATTTCCGATATTCTAAGGGATAGACCGATATTTGGTGTTTGACAACACCCACTCGAACATCAACAGGAAAACCCCAAGAACCATAAATTGCCAAGATAGCTCAACACGCTTCAGTCCTTCACCAGAGACTAGCAAAGAGCTCATCTTACCGGCCAGTTCTTTGGCTGTTTCAGGATGGATGTAATGCCCGCCTGTCATGTTTGCTATCCGGATAAGAGTGGGCTCATCAAGCGTTGAAAGGGACTCAATGTTGAGGAACTTGCCCCCCGATTTGGTGGCAATACCCACAGTGTGGACATTGACACCCTTGGATTTTGCATATGTAATTGCCTCAGTCACATCTGTGCCCACTGTGCTCTGGCCATCAGTTAACAGGATTATTGTTTTCTGCCCTTTGGAATCCTGCAGCAGATTCACTGCTGCAATCAATGCCCCTGTTATGTCAGTACCCCCACTCCTCTTTAAATTAATTTTTTGAAGAGCATCTAATAGGACAGACTTATCCTTGGTAAGTGCCAATTCTATATATGGCTCCCCCGCGAATGACACCAAACCCGCTGAGATATCTCCTCTCAACTCTTTAATAAAAAGAGTAATTGCATCCTTGGCAGCAGTAAACCTGTCTGGGTCATAGTCATTGGCCAGCATACTGCTTGATGCGTCAAGTGCAATTACGAAATCCCCTTCTATAAGGGTGGATTTAAATGCCACATAAACCCCTGAGATGGATAATATAATCATGATTAAAGTG
>CAIWSB010000081.1 GCA_903915225.1 uncultured Candidatus Woesearchaeota archaeon | reverse complement strand
ATTTCCGGGATTTTGACAAGAGCATTTATGAAGCGAGGCTAGGGAGGCATATCGAGCTTCACCTGTTCCAAAATAGAAGGGAAATAAAGGCTGTGAAGACGGGCTTAATCAATAATATCATCAATGGATACATCGTGAAGGGCCAGATACAGGATGTTGTGGATGTGGCATAGATGAAAATTGAGAATCTGGAAACAACCTTCAGGCTGTGCCTGAAAAATGGGAGCGTGAGGGAGAAGGCAAAGGATGTTGAATTAATCAGGTCACTCAGGGGTGTTTCTGAGAAAGGGCTTGAATTCATAAAAAAGAAATCCGGAGACATCCCAAAAGACAGCACGGACTGGACCTTTGTGTTCAGGGATTACTACGAATCACTAAGATGCCTGATTGAGGCGCTTATCCTGTTTGACAGGGTTGAGGCTGATAACCACCAATGCAAGAATGCATGTGCATGCGCCAAGCACCCTGAGCTGGATTTGGACTGGGAATTCCTTGAGACAATACGCCTGAAAAGGAACTTGGTAAATTATCGCGGGCAATTACTTACTTACGAGGACTGGAATGGCTTCAAGCCGAAATTCGAATCGCATATTGAAATCCTGGGAAAGGCGATTGACAAGAGGCTAGCCCTGCCCTGATGAAAATATTTAAATACCCCCTCTGAGAAGGATACTTGTTTTAGATATGGAAAATGTCGAGCTTACAGTAGACTCCCTCTGCGTTGGGCAGGGCAGCTTCCGCGTCTCCTCAATAAGCTTTTCTATGCGGAACGGGGACATCATCGGCATCGTTGGCCACTCAGGCTCGGGAAAATCAACATTCATCAAGACCTTTGTGGGATTGAAGAAGCCCATCTCTGGAAAGATTAGATACACAGTAAATGGAAAAGAGGTTCCAGTCTCGGGCGCAATCGGGTTCTCGCCGCAGGATAATTCTCTATTCCCTTTCCTCACAGTTGAGGAGAACCTAACAATATTTGGGAAGCTCCATGGTATGAGCAAGGATAGCATAAGGAGGAACACAGAAGAGCTCCTGAGCTGGCTTGACATGGAGAATTGCAGGGGGAAAAAGATAATCCATCTCTCTGGCGGGATGCAGAAGAGGGCGGACCTTGCCGTCTCCTTGATTCATGACCCGAAGATAATAGTGCTGGATGAGCCTTTCAATGGGCTTGACATATCGCTGCAGCAGTTCATATGGCGCCAGATTAGGCTCCTTTCAGAACAGGGCAAGATTGTCATAATCTCCAGCCACATGCTGAGCGACATCCAAAAGAACTGCAACATGCTGGGGCTGATAGAGAAGGGCATGTACTATGGCACGGCAAGCCTGGCCTATGCCTTGAGGAGGAGCCAGAACTCCAGCCTTGAGGCTTTCCTGGAGCAGGTGTTCTCAAAAGACCTTGAGGAGGACAAGGCCAAAAAAAGATGAAGACCGTACCCCTCATAACGGCGATACTCAAGAGTTTCATCAGGAACTGGAAGTCCATTGTGCTGCTGACTGTCATCCCATTGATGATAATTGTCGTGTTCTTCGGCTCATTCAACACAGAGGGCATACTTGGAATCCCGATAGGCATCACCGGGCTTTCAGACCGCTTCAACATCAAGGACTATGAGTCCTCATACTTCTCATACCTGAAGATCACTGAGTTCCAGAGCAAGGACGCGTGCATCAGCGAGCTCAAGGCCTACAAGCAGTATGCATGCCTGGAGGTAATCTATGGTGATGCTGTGACGCTCAACGTGTACTATGACAACACCAGGAACGCCATCATCTGGGAGGTGCTGGAGAGGATTAAGACCAGCATCGATATCCTGCAAAAGCTGAAATCAAAGGAGATTGCCTCGGACTTCCTCACAAAATTCAATTCTGCATTAAGCAAGCTCCTAACGTTCAAGGGAAGCCTCAGGCAAACGAGCAGCAACCTTGGGGGCTACATCAATGAGATTGACAATTCGATACTCAGCCTCTCAAATGCCAAGAACGACCTTGCAAACACGATAAATTCCATGGACCAGGACATCGCTGATGCCAAGTCCACAAAGTCTGACCTGCAAAATGATAAGGATGAATTCTACAGCGAGGCCTCATCATCAATCCGGCAGTCAAAGCAGGCGCTCATGGGCATGAGCAACCTGACCTACTGGCAGTACAGCTCATGGAACTCGGCAATGTCACAGCTGAACTTGGTGGACAGCCTGATTAATTCCTACAACAACCAGGCCAATGCAAAATTCTATGACTTTGACCAGCGCATCTGGACCTATGAGGAATCCAGCAGGCGCGGCAAGGGGTACATGGGGGATATCGATACCTACTCGGGAAGTCTTTCCAATACAAAGGGCGACCTGGTGAATTACAGGACTGAGATTGATGCCGCGAATGATGAGATTGACCGAATCTACAAGGATTTTGAGCCGCTGATGGGCGTGTCACCAGATACGCTCGTGAACCCGATTGTGATGCTGAATAGCCCAGTCTATGTGCCGACCCATGATATGCCCAAGCCTCGGAATAATACTTCAAACACTCCAAATGATGCAACTGTGCGCGAGGTAATCAAGGGCGTGAACCTCATCGGGCTACAGACTTTGTTCCCAACGATACTATTCCTAATCATAATCTTCCTTTCCCTGCTAATCTCAAGCTTCATATCGCTAAATGAGATCAACTCGCCTTCCATCAAGAGGGTATCCCTGGTGAGGGGGATATTCTTCCCGCACATACTGGCAATATTCATTTCTTCCATGCTGATAATGCTCCTCCCTCTGCTGGCTGTGCTGGCCATGGGCGACGTGCTCTTCAAGCTGCCAATTCTCGAGCATCTCACACTTGTGCTTGGCACTCTCTTATTGGTCTCCAGCGTGTTTGTGCTGCTGGGGATGTTTTTGGCATACCTCGTCCGGAAGGAGTCAATAACACTGATGATTAACACCTTCCTACTGGTGCTCATAATCTTCTATTCAGGGTTCCTGCTGCCGATAGAGAAAATGAGCGGCTTCGCCCATCTTTTCGCAAACATATTCCCTGGCAAGCTGGCCCTGGATGCATTCTTCAAGCTGGTGTTCTATGAGCAGGGGATTGCTGCAATAAGCAACGAGATTGTAATGCTGCTCACCTGGATTGGGGTGCTGGCAATAGGCGTAATAGTTGTTGCTGGCCTTAGGAGATATGCCTCGGAGTGAGGCTGGGAAATTTGGGCTGTTTCTCGTCTAATTTTCGCAAACTTTATAAAGAGCCCTATTTAAAAGCGTATCATGAAACAACTCTACAAAAATATCGGAATCGGGCTACTGATTGTGTCCATTCTTTTGTTGTTGAATTGGAGCTACGCTTTCATCGGCGCAGCGATTGCTGTTCCGGCATACCTGCCAGGGCTGGTCGCGAGCATTGGGACCTATGGGGTGCTTGTGTTCTTTGTCTCCTGGATATTGTACACCCTGTACTGCATTTGGGGAATCGTGATGTCCCTCAAGCTCATCAAAACAGACAAGCACAGCAAGCAGCTTTACAAGTGGGTGTATGCATACTGCGTAATCGAGGTCCTGATAGTCATCCTTAACCCGCCACTTGGGAAATTCCTCTACATTGACCTGATAACAGCTGCACTGGTGTACTATTTCCTGATATACCAGAAGAACCCGTGGCAAAAAGTTGTGGTTGGCAAGGGCAAGTAAGCCCTTCCAACTTTTTTGCACTAAGCCCAGCCCTTCCGCAGTGGTATTTACACAAAATTTAAAAACAGCCCAATTAAAAAACCTACCATGAAACAACTCTACAAAAATGTTGGTATCGGGGTTCTTATCGCCTCATTTCTTTTGTTGGGGGATAATTTTTTCTTCTTCATTAACGCATGGATTAGTATTCCTAATTTTTTTACCTATATGATCCAATCAGTATTTGGATCTGGGGTTTATATAGGTGTTCTAACCTACTCTTTTTTGGTTGTAGAAACCCTTTTGTGCATCTGGGGTATTGTGCTGTCCATAATGCTCACAATGAGGAACAAATACAATAAACAGCTTTTGTGGTGGGTTTATTCAATAGTCGCGGTAAAGGTCTTAATATTTGTGCTATACCTGCCTTTAGTCACTTTGCAGACTTTATACTCAACTGGAGGCATGTTTGTTGATATGGGGATAGCCCTCTTCGTGTTTTGGTCCCTAATCCGCAAGGACAATGAATTGTCAAGAATAATTAAGGGCAAGTAAGCTGCAACATGGCAAAACTTTTAAGTGGTTTAGTACCATTGGTAATACTTGCATGCGTCCTCGGCATTGCAGCCCTCCATTTCAAGGGGATTATCAATGTCAGCGGGTTTCTCAACCCCAACGACCAAAACTACCTCAACCTGCACTATGTCACGCACCCAACGACAGGGCCGAAGGACCAGAACCCGATAGGTTACAATATGCCCCAGGGCGCAGGGGCTACAACTGACAAGACTGAACCTAATCTGGATTGTGATGGCTACACCATCCTTGATGCAGAGGACGGCGAGGTTGGCCAGAAGTACGAGGCCTCGATGAAAGCCACGATAAATGGGGAAACATCAAAAAGCCCATTCAAGTTCTATGTCTTTGACTCCATAGCTGAGGCTGCCTTCCCGCCTGGAATCAAGCTTTACCCTGAGGGCACATTGAAGGGCGTCCCTACCAAAGCCGGACCGTTTGAATTCGAGGTCTGCGCAGAAAATACTGAAGGAGACGGAGACTGCTTCTGTGTTAGGTTATTCGTGAAGGCAAAGACAACAACCACAACCATTTCGCCAAACTGTCCACCATGCCCAAGCCAGTCATGCGATACTGGCAACTGCTGCTGCGAAACAAACAACGGAATCCTTACAGTTGCAGTGCTTACATATGACTGCTGCACGAGATGCCCTGGCGACACCCATGAAGTCGGGAAAGATGTCATAGCACCGGGCGGGCCCTACAAGATCTGCCAGTGCAATAGCTGCTAAGCGTGCTGGCAATCAAAAACAGAATTGTTGCGGGACTTAAATTTCTATTAGAATAAAAAGAAGACCTATGATGGAGGCAACGATACCGAGTATTCTCATGTACAACAATATGCCTTTGGTTTTTCCAAACTCCTTTACGTGCCGTGCCCCAAGCCCGCCCTTGTAGGCTACGAGCTTGAGTGGTCTTTTTGGGTTATAATAAAACCGCAAATACGGAAGAAAAAAATTATCAGGCTTAACAAAACAGTAAATGCCAAAAATCAATAGAATTATTCCCAATATTAAAAATATCATATAATTCTAATACCCAGCCACTTTAAATATCTTTCTAAGATCATCTCTCAGCCCTTATTTCACTGGGCTGCTTGTTATTAATCGTGGCCTTCAGGCCCTGTGATTCAAGGTAATCTGCTTGTTCCAAGGCCTTTGCGACAGCTGCCTTGTAAGCCGCATCAAAGTGGGTATCAAGCTCAATATTAGCCAAGGGGCTTGAGAAACCGCTCTCATAAACCCGCTTTTGCCTTACCACTTTCTTTCCAGCATTAAACTCCAGGTTGGCGACATACCTCACTAGAACATTTTCCTCAGAGGTAACAGATGTCTTAATGCTGATTGCGGGAATCCTCTTCCCCTTGGCGTACTGAACCAAGTCCTCAATTGTCCTCGGGCTTCCAAGCAAAGAATACATTAGTGTCATATATTCAAGCGCGCTCGAATATCCCAAACGCAACCCTCGGGTCAGGGGTTTGCTCCACACGCTGTACTTCTTGACTCAGCTTTTCCCTTTCGAGGCGTATCTGCGCAGCCATATAAGGCAGGGCAAGCGCCTGCTCCCATACTCCAGGGATATACCCTTGGATGGATAATTTAGTCACACCAGAAGAATGTCTATGACTTTCTGTTGCAACAAAAACCTCAGGACCGCTAAACACTGCAACTTTTGTCTCCCAATCTCCATTATCGCGGTAAGTCTCATGCCAATAGGTTATAGTCACACCAGTTTCTGGGATTCTATAATCCCCGGTGGACTCCCCATAACCTGTAAAGGTTTTTAATCGATCCGAAGGCGAAGTTATTTTCCCAAGTGTTTTAACAATAGCCTCTGCACGGCCAAAGATGTCCTTCTCTATTGCTTCCTGTATTCTTGCCTGAACCTGCTCTTCTAAAGTTGGAGTTGCCATATTCATCACCATGTCTGCTGGGTTTCAACCTTTCTGTGAACCCTAGCGTAGTCTGCAAAAAACTTTTGGAAATTCCCTCCACACTTCTCTTTCAGGACAGCAGAAATCTCCTCAGGACCGATGTATGCGCGGTCTTGCAATACCATGCAGTTGCCGTGCATTGGAATCCTGATGAACGGGACAACAACCCCGCCCTGGTCAATGAGTGCGAGCTCATAAACGTGCTTTGGCTTTAATTCAAGGTTTACCCTTTGGCCGCCAACCTCCATAAATGTGCCTAAGCGCTCTAAACCATCATAAACGCCAATCATCCCATGGAAGAGGACTCCCTTAACAGGGGGCTGGGCATAGCCAAAGTCAGGCATTAAGTTGCGCAGCATCTCATTTTGGTCGTTAGTCAGTAGAATGACTTCTCCAAGGTCTGTTGCCATTATTCGCTCCATTTCCGAAGCCCGCTGAACCAGGTCAGCATCTAAGGATTTGTATTGTGCCATTTTAAGCCCTCTTTTCCATCTGCCTGTTATGGTAGATAGCTGAGAAAAAGGCCTCCACTGCCTCTGCCAATGGCATGCCTTTCAAATCCTTAACAACAGCCCTAGAGCCGAAAATCTTATCAGCGATTTCATTTTCCCTGACTTCAACATCAGAAACAGTTCCGCTTGACAAATCGAATTGGAGTGTTGCATAAACTAGCGACATGCCCTCCTGATATTGAACCACCCCAAACGGCTTACTGTTTGCTGCGATTACATTCAAATCATGGCTGGGTGATTCCACAGGATATTCAACTCCAACCAAAACTTTACATCCATCTCGAGGGGATTTGTCAACAATTCTTATCTTTTCAACCAAGGCTGTAATTCCCCTTTTTCCTTCGTCAAGGTATTGGCCAAGGAATCTATCATATACTCCCTTGGGTTGAAGAGGTTTTTGTGATATCAGGCCACCTATTGGCCCTTCCTGTGCTGGGGCTGGAAAATCCTGATATCTCTGGATTTCTGCTTTTACAGTCTCAATAAATTGGTCTGGTGTGATTGCCATAAGGGAGGGTATCGTCCAGTTATTTATAAACCTTTGGATTTGTTACCACTATATAAAGACAATAAACCAAAAGACTTAAAAAGAACCAAGAATTCTATGAAAGACATGAGAAGCGTCGAACAGAATGCGGAATTGGTTGAACGATTAACTATTGAATACAAAGCAGAAGGTATAGACACCTTTGTAACAGAATGGACAGGATCAAGGGTTCCAAAGACCGTGACTTTCCCGAATGGCCTGGAAAAAACAGTAAATCACATGAGGGATGGAGTGCTGATTTTCTCAGACGAGACAACCGCACTTTACACCAGGCTCCAGGATGTGATGCCCACATCACTCCCACAAAGCGCACTTATTGCCTATTCGCCATCAATGCACCAGAAGCCAATTCAAGGGTGATTTTAAATGAGTCTTGTAGAAAAAGCATTCCAAATGGAAGTCATTGGGAAGAGAAGGGATTGCAGGCTTGCTGTTCAAGAGGCCTGAATACGTTGTGGCATTCAGGATAGTTGATGAAAGGGCTACAAGTCATCCAACTTTTGAGCTTGAGGTCCCATTCCACCAATATTCTGCTTGGCGGGTTGGAGATAGGATGCCTGTATATATGAATACCACAGATGGCCAACATTGGAATGTCTCAAGAGTATAAGCAAAAACAATTCTTGCTCCACTGAAACATTAGGTTTATAATTTCTCTAAAATTCCCTCCATTAATGGAAAAAGACGTCTTCAATCTGGTATTTGACCAATTAGTGGAAGTTTGCAGAAAACCCGAAGTCCAGCTCAGCTCATCCATGGGGCCCTTAAGGCTTTCCGAGCCTTACAGGAAAATTGTCGCAATGGGATACAAGGCCCTGCCTTTTATCAGGAAAGCCTATGACCTGGACAGCTCCAATGATTTTGCCCTTTCAATAGTCCAGGGGCATGGTCTGGTTGGCCTTGTGGAAGGGATTGTGGGCAATGATTTCACACATGGAATCCCAAGGGAGATGACAGGCAGGATTGACGAGCTTGAGGCCTACACAAAGAGATGGCTTGACCAGAACATGCGCAAGTACGTGCCAGGCAAATAAGCGCTCAGTTCTTCTCAAATTATCAGAATTTTACTTATTGAAGGCAGCAACAACTATGGCGGCAGTCGTCGCTGCGCTCCTCCTGGGGCACCCCGTAAGGGACAACCCCCGCCCCAGCTGCGCCACTGTTGCTGCTCGTTGTTACTTTTTGCTGGGATACGTATAACTTTATAAGCAGATGGCTTATTCTTACTTATAAATATACAATAATGAGCTAAAATGGGAGAATTCAAAAGAAGCAGCGGGAGAAGGCCGGCCAGCACCGGTTACAGGCCAGGAATATTCAGTAGAGGCACAGATAAACCCGCTGGAAGATACGGAGCGAGGCCTGCAGGGAGATTTGGAGCAAGGCCCGAGGGAAGGTTCGGCAGGGGCGAAGGGAGATTTGGGGGGAGATCTGAAGGTAGGCCTCGAAGAGATGACAGCAGGCCGCCGCTGGAGATGCACGAGGTAATATGCGCCAAGTGCGGAAAGAAAACAGAAGTGCCATTCAAGCCAACCAGCAGCAAGCCAGTCTACTGCAGGGATTGCTTCACAAAGAAGGAAGATTCCTATTCAAGGCCAGAACGAAGGGAAAGGCCAACTTATTCTGAATCCGACCTTGAGAAAATCAACCAGAAGCTCGACAAGATAATGAAGGCTCTGAAGATTGATTGATCACTGCGTTGATGCGGGCTTGTAAGCCAGGCTCAGCGAGCCATCGAATCTCCTGTTGTGCTCCTCAATTATCTCAGGTATCAGCGACTCAAGGTCGCGGGATTTCGCTATTTTCTCTTTAAACCCCTTAATCACTTCAGATTGCAGAGATGAATTGTAGCTCTTGAAAAAAGCCTCATCATTGGATTGCAGGCGGATTCTCAAAATTCCAGTTGGAGAGGCAATCCCAAATTCCCTCTGCTGCTGGTTGTCTGAAATGCGCCATCTCTCATTGCATTCATCCAAATCCTCATCTGATGGAAACATGGTGAGAACCATCCCCATATTTCTTGCACATTTTCTGGGATAATGCCCAAGCCTGCGGAGACCATCCTTTAGGAAATCCGCCATGTACTTCGGATGCAGATGATAAACAATAGGGTTCCCTTTAACATGCAGGTTTCTGGCTATCAACGGGAACAGTTGCGTCGCCAACTTTAGGGAATCCTCACCTTTCTCCTCACTAGGCACCTGTGGATAGAAGGCCCACCTGTCAGGGTCAGGATAAAATACCCATTGATATTCGAACCGTAATTTTTCTGAAAACTTCACAAGGGTCTTTTCGCCAGCCTCGAGACTGAGCTCTGCTGTGTAGCTGCCCCTAAGCAAGTCCTTTGGGACGTACAATCTTGGCTTGCGTGAGCTATCCATCTTACCCTCAACCAACAAGATTGACAATTTTCATCTCAGCGCTTATGAAATAAGAGCATTTAAAAAACTTTGGTTATTTACCACTATAGAGAGATTAAAAAGCTAAGACTTTTAAGCTTTCTCTCCTTCTTGAACACATCATGACACAACTCAACCTAGATGAGCTCGTGAACCCAGAGGAGGACAGGTCAATGTACCTCTTCACGATGATTGTTGCGACTGATGACTACCCAGATAGGGCTGAAAACTATGCCATGAGAGTGAAAATCAGAGACGAGCTTGAGCAGAGGGCCAAGAAGAGACCAAGCCCAGCTGCATACAGCCTGGCTGGAGAATGCGCAATACTGATGAAGGACCATGAAAGCGAAAAGCAGATACTGGAAGAATATGCAAAATCAGGCCCAGTGGGACGCATCTTCACAATCCTTGAGAATTATCTCCCAATGAAATCTATGCTGGTATATGCATTGGCCAGGATTGAACAGGTGAGACAGCTCCCTACAACAATCAAGCTGAACTGGCTCGAGAGGAAGCGCGAGCGGCTTTTAAAAAAGGCCGTGGCCTTGATGCCAAAGGAATATCAGATAAAAGACCCCACACTAAAAGATATTATAGATGAGACAACCAGGCAGATGCAGGACTTAAAAAAAGATTTAGATGCGCAGAATGCTGAGCTAGAGGCAAGAATCCAGGAAGATATAAAATGGCTTCCAAAGGAGTACAGGCCCGAGGTTGTAAACCCCGAGACTTATGTTGATGCGTTCCAGAGATTCATGAAAGAGAGGCCGAAAGAATACGAGGCCATGGTCCAGAGGCGGGCCAAAGGAGATCCCCCTAATCAATAATCAACTTCCCATCCAGATGGTCAATCTCCTGCTGCATTGTGAATGAGGCCAGCCAGAGCAGGGAGATTGCCTTCTTTTCCCCATCCAAATCCAAATAATCCACCTTAACAAAGAATTTCCGCCTCTTCAGCCTGACCACTCCTGGCAGGCTTGCACAGACCTCAATTGAGAAACAAGGGACAGCAGAGGCAGCAATCACTGGGTTAATCATAGTAATGAACCTGAAGCCAAGCTTCATTACAACAATCCTGCTGCCAAGCCCCACCTGGTTCGAAGCGAGGCCATTAACCAGTGTGAATGAAGTGTCAATTGACCTCAAAGCCTCAAGCATCTGCTGGGCCTCCTTCCTGGCCCTGGCATCTATTGCCTTGACAGGACTGCAAACCAGCCTCAATTTCCGGTTTGGATGCTTGAGTATCCCCATCTCTTGAGGAAAAACCTTTGCCATATTTAAACCTCTGCACAATGAGGGAACTTAAGAAATCCAGGCTGCTACCGGTAAAACACCAAATAGCCTTATCTTGGGATTAAATTCAGCCAGAACGCTGCCCCAAGTTATGGCTTTTTACCGAATCTCTCCGGGAATAGCTCTTTTTCAGACCCAGCCTGTTGTTGGCGCTTTGCGGCGTGAGCTAACTTTAGATCCTGCTTAAGTTGAGCCACTTTCTTCTTAATCTCTTTCTCTTCCCTGTGCGCCCCCACAAATAGTTTCGAATAATAGAAAAAGAGACTGACAAGAATAACAAGCGCGATAATTCCAACATATGAGATATGCTGGGCTTGCTCGGATAAAAATATGACTCTGCAGGCGTTGTCATCGGTGCATTGGTCTGCTCCTTCCCCTGCAACTGAAACGCATTGGTCATACCTGCATTCCTGGTGTGTTTGGGGCACGACAACAGGGATTTTACAGTCCCCATCTGATGTGCAGGTGTCCGTCCCCGCACCCTGCACAGCAATGCATTTCTCATTGCTGCATTCTGTATGCGTTGCTATTGTGGTTGGGGTGGCAACACCTTTTTTGAGCCCCACAATGACATAAGGGGAGAAAGATGGGACTGTTGCCTCATAGTAATAGTAGGCATCGTCTTCGTGTGTCCTTGTAGTGTCCATCTTAACCCAAGCATTGTTGAGCAGTTTTTGAATATAGATTGTATCTGGGTCGATATTATCTGATATAACCCAGCTTTTTGCAACCTTGAATGTAATTGTTGATGTTTTTATGTTGGGATTATGAATGGTTGTTGAGATTTCCAGGTACTTATAGACATCACCCTCATCAGATGCAATGGCAAGTGGTGCAGAATACGGGGCTGGTGTTTCTGTCACAGTAAATGATGAGTCAGTTGTGGCATTGTCAACAGTCACTTCAATGGATATTACTGCAAGGTCTGCTGAGTTCGAAAAAGAGAACGTTGAGCTTCCGCCCTCAGATATGGATTGCCCCATGCTCGTTTCTGTCACAGGTGGCGCGCTCCCCCCGGTTCCGCCGGTTGTTCCCCCTCCGGCGTGTGTTGCATGGCAATCAGAAGGGCAGGTTGATGTTGTTTCACCGAAATCAGATTCACATGAGCCATCCCCATCGCAGTAATACTCATCAGATGAACAGACTCCGGTTGGCCCGGGATTTAAGCAGGTTCCGCCGGCGCAAACCTCATCGCAAGTACAGCCTGTCTGGCCGTCTGCTTGAAGCTCAAAATCAATGTTTTTTACAATCCATGGCTCTGTATCGGTTGTTTTGCAAAAAGGCTCAAAATCAAATGGCGTTCCGGTAGAAAATCCGCACAAGGACAACGTCACTGTCTCACCATCTGTTGCACCCACCGCATTTATATCATAATTACCATCTGAAATTATTGCGGATTTTACCGACGAGTGTGAGGGAACTGCCTTGACGATTAAGCCGTTCGGGGCAGCAGTCCCATTAATATCTACGCTGCCAATAATCCTGCAAGGGGAGGTGGAAGGTATGGGGCTTGCGTTGACATTAAAACTAAAAAATATCAAAATAAACAGGCCCATTACACTCAGTATTATTTTTTTGTTCATTT